>JADGOA010000023.1 GCA_017883215.1 Thermoanaerobaculia bacterium
TGGGGCAGTGGCTAATCGACAGCGAGCGTTGGGTCGAATCGATGCGCCCGCTGATCGAGGCGAAGCCGCGCAGCACGGATCATCCGGCGATGCAGCGCTCCGCCGCGCGTCCGCGTCCGGCGAAGATCGTCGAGGTCGTCGCCGAGGTCTTCGAGACCACGCCCGACGAGATCCGGGACAGCCACGGCACGGTGGAGCGGCGTGTGGTGGCGTGGTTAGGCTGCTACGAGGCGATGTCGCGCCTCGGCGGAATCGGCGCGGTGCTGCGGCTGCGCAGCACGAGCCGCGTATCCGAGCTGAGTCACTCGTTCATCATAACGCCCTTGCCCGATACGTACCCCGAACGCGGGGTGTTATCCGTCGGCGGGTGACTGCGAAGCTTCCGGCGGCTCCGGCGCGTCCACGAGGCTGCGGACTCGGGGGGCGCCGAGGGTCTGGGGGCCGTGTCGATCATCATCTGCACGTCGAAATTGGCCGGGCAGCTCCCGCGCGGCGGTGCCTGATGGCGGCGCGAAGCGCTTTGGCGTGCGGCGACGCCAGTCGCCGCTTTACAGACCGACACCCCAAAGCGGCGACTCCGTCGCCGCACTCCAAGGCGCTTCGCGCTTGACCCGGCTCAATCGATGGGCGGGCCGGGCGGGATCTCGGCGGGCGCCGGGCGTTTGCGCGGCTGGTCGGGACGGGCGAGGAAGCGGTCGATGTCGTCGCGGGTGGCGCGGCGGTCGGCGGTCTCGATCTCCTCGGCACCACGCGGCGCAGCGGTGAGGGCGGCGGCGAGTTTCCGCAGCGACTCGGCGGCTTGCGCGCGCACCTGCGCGTCGGCGTCGGCATCCGTCGCGAGATCCATTAGACGCGTTGCCACGAGATTTCGCGTGGCGCGCGTGATCGCTCCGGCGTAGCCGCTGCGCGACGGCACGACCGTCTCGATCAGGCGGTCGTCGACCTCCCCCATCGACGGGTTTTCCGGATTCTCGGCGTGGAACTCGACGAGCCGCGCACAGCGATGCGGCTCCAGCAGCGCGGAGATCGCGATGTCCGCCGCGGTGGCCGCGGCCGCGACCGGATCGAAGGCCGGCGCGGTCTTCTTTTCGAATAGCTCCGCGGCGGGATCTTCGTAGCCGTACGCGCGCGGCGGAATCAGATCGATGATCCGCTGCGGCAGAGCGAGGAACGCTGGATCGAGGGCCGACACCACGGCCGCAATCGCCTCGCGCTGCTGTCCGGGCGCGACGATCTTCCGCACGGGAGTCGGCGCGACCGCGCCGCGCTCCTTCACGGCGTACGTGAAGTCGACTCCGCCGATCGACTTCGCCGCCGCCTCGAGCTGATAGCGATGGTGGAGGTACAACGGCAAGAGAACGTCCTCCAGCGACGATAGCGGCTGGCCCACCGCGAGATTGCGCAGGCCGAACTGCTCGAGGGCGATCCGGCGAACTTCCATGTCGTGGCGCAGCGCCGCCACCGCGTCGGCTCCGTTGTCCCACACCGATGCGAGTGGGTGGGCCGTGCCCACCTCACGCGCGTCGCTGTCCTGGATGAAGAGCGGGACTTCGCGGGCGAGCCGGTCGAGCTCCGCCTCCTCGTTCGCCCCCGCCGGGAATTGCGTGTAGCCGTAACGGATGGCGGCGATGTCGTACGGCGCGACACCCGTCGCGTAGGCGTCGGAGAGGTCGAGCTTCCCATTCGTGATCCGGACGTACGGTGCCGGATAGTCCATGACCGAGGCGCGGCCGTAGGTGCTGGCGGCAAAGTTGTGGTCGAGGCCGAGGGTGTGGCCGACTTCATGCGCTGCGAGCTGGCGGATGCGCGCCAGAGCCATCAGCGACGGACTCGTGGCCGGATCGAGCTGCGAGAGCGCCTCGTCGCCGAGCTCCGCGTACTGCGGCACGAGACCCCGGCCGATGAGCACGTCCTGGCGGATGCGCAGCGAGCCTAACAGCACGTTTCCCTTGATGATCTCGCCAGTCCGCGGATCGGCGACCGATTCCCCCATCGACCAGCCGCGCGTGGAGCGGTGGATCCAGTTGATCATGTTGTAGCGGATGTCCATCGGGTCGGCGTCGGGCGGCAGGACCTTCACCTGGAATGCGTTCGAGAATCCGGCGGCCTCAAAAGCCTTGCTCCACCAGGAGGCCCCTTCGATCAACGCGGTGCGGATCGGCTCGGGAGTGCCGTTGTCGACGTAGTAGACGATCGGCGTGACCGGATCCGAGACTGCGGCGTCAGGGTCCTTCTTTTCGAGGCGGTGGCGGTTGACGAACGTCCTGGCCAGCGGCGCGGTAAACGGAGTGGCGTAGTCGTAGAAGAACGCCCCGAACATACCGACGCGCGCATCGAGCCGCCGCGGCTTGAAGCCGGGCTCGGGGAGTGCCACGAACGAGTGGTGCTCACGCACGGTGACGGAGTCGGCGACAGGGGTGACGCCGCGGATCAGCGCTCCCGGCTTGTCGCCGGCGGCGAAGGTGAGTGTCGTCTCGATCTCCGTATTGCGCGGGAATGCTTTCGTGCGAGGCAGATAGATGGCGCTGCGATTGCGGTCGACCGTGTACGCGCCCTGGTTCGTGCGCCGGAGCTGCGGCGCCACGCCGTAGGTGTCGCTGAGGAAGAAGTCGGTGGCATCGACCAGCGCCGCGCGATCGTCCGCCGCCTCGACTTTGAATCCGGCGAGCACCGATTGCGCGAACGAGTCCTCCACCGAGCGTCGCTCCGCCGCGTCGCCGCCTAACGCGCGAAAACGATAATTGACCTCCGTCATCAGCACGCGCGGACCGACGCGGTCGAAGCGGACCACGTGGGTCTGACCCATCCCTGCGCGATCCAGTCCGATCGGGTTGGATCCCACTCCGGCCGGGAGCGAGGTCTGATAGATCATCTCCTCGCCGAAGCGGCCGATCTCCATCAGCAGCCGGCCGTTCTCCGCATCCCAGTAGAGCGGCACGAACCCGTCGATCTTCCGGAGCTTCGCCGTTCGCGTCGCGATGGCGTCAGCCGGCGCCGCCGCGGGCGTGCTCGCCGCGGGCCTCGGCTGCGTCGTCGTGCAGGCGGTGAGAATCAGCAGCAGGGCGGCGAGTTGTTTCATGGCAGGATTCTACAGGGAACCTTTTTTAACCACAGAGGCACAGAGAGCACAGAGAAGAATGAGGGTCAGAGAGGCGATCCGCGATCAGAAGGCGATCAGAGAATCATTCGGCGGATGCCGGTTCGGAGGAAGGCAACGTTGAAATTGATGAGGAGCCCGAGGTTCCAATGGCCCAGCTTCATGTACGTGAGAAGCTGTGCCTCGTGAACGGGATCGATCGCTGATACCGCCTTGATCTCCACCACCACTTCATTTGCGACGACGACATCGACGCGGTACGAGCAGTCCAGCTTGACTCCTTTGTAGTCGAGCGGAAGCGAATGTTGTCGGGTGAACGGCAGGCCTCGAAGCTGTAGCTCGTAACAGAGGCATTCTTCGTAGGCCGACTCCAGCAATCCTGGTCCGAGCGCTCGATGGACGTCGATTGCACCACCGATGATCTCGCCGGTCAGCTTCGCTCGTCCTGTGCCGCTCAGATTCAAGCAACCCGAGGCTACCTCGGAGGACCGACCTTCTGTTTGTTTTCCAATGCAGCGCGGCCGATTTGCCTCTCCCAAGCCTCAAAATCCCCTCGGATTGGAAGATCGCGCGTGGGCTGCTCCACACGTCGTAGACACCCAGTGCCCTTGCCCAGCTTTCTTCTTCTGTCTTCTCTGTGCTCTCTGTGCCTCTGTGGTGAAAGAAATTAGTAGCTATGCTCCCCCAGCCGCACTTTCCCGCGAAAAGTCCAGTAGATGACCGATGTATATGCGAGGACGAACGGCATGCCGAGTGCCGCGATGATGGCCATGATGGCCAGGGTCTTGTGAGACGACGAGGCGTTGTAAATCGTCAGGTTGAAGGCCTCCCCGAGGCTGGAGCGAAGGACGTTAGGGAAGAGGGCGATTCCGACCAGCGCCACGAGCGAGATGATCAGAGCCGACGAGGAGACGAACGCTTCGCCGGCGCGGTCGTGGAAGATGGCCCGAGGGATGTTGCCGATGCTCACGATGCTGAGCAACACGGCCGCCCACGCCGCCGGGTACGTCTGGAAGTTTGCCGCGGCACGCGGCAGAGTCAACAGAGCGAGGATGGTCGTGAGCAGATAGAGGACGAGAAACACACCGAAGGCGTGCCAGATCCAGCGCTTCAGACGTTGCTGCAGCTCGCCCTCGCTCTTCAGATACAGATAGATGGCGCCATGAAGGGTGAAGAGCGCCATCGTCATCGCTCCGACCACGGTCGGGAACAGCGGGTGCGCGCGCGGAAAGAGGATGTCGCTGAACCCGCCCACGTAGATCGCGCGTGCGTCGACCGGCACGCCCGTCATCACCGAGCCGACTGCCACTCCGAACAGGAACGGCGCCAGCGCACTGGAGACGAAGAAGCCGCTGTCCCACACATTGCGCCAGGCCTGCGAGTCCATTTTGCCGCGGAACTCGATCGAGACGGCGCGAAGAATCAGCGCGAAAAGCACCATCATGAACGCGGCATAGAAGCCGGAGAACACCGTCGCGTAGAGCTCCGGAAAGGCCGCGAACATCGCTCCGCCGAACGTCACGAGCCAGACCTCGTTGCCGTCCCAGATCGGGCCGATGGAATTCAGAAGGATGCGCCGTTCCAGGTCGTTCTTCGCCAGCGGCATCAGGATGCCGACCCCGAAGTCGAAGCCGTCCAGCACGGCGTAGCCGGCCAGCAGCACTCCCAGAAGCATGAACCAGAGGAGATTCAGATCCATGGTGCGCTCCTCCGCCCCTCAGGCGGGCTCCTTCGCTTTGGCCAACGATTCTCTGTGCCCCGTTCGCCGCGCGCTGGTGTCGAGGTAATCGCCGGGAGTCGTCCGCTGCCGCTCCTCGCCGATCGGATCAGGGCCGTGATGAATCTTGTCGTTCAGCACCACGACCCAGAGAATGAAGAGCAGGGCATACAGCACGCCAAACATGATCATCGAGCCGATCACCTGGCCGGGCCGCACGATCTCGGATACGGCATGCGCCGTTCGCAGGCCCCCGACCACGCTGCCGCCGACCATCGTCGGATAGACGATCCATGGCTGCCGTCCCACTTCCGCGGCCACCCACCCGAGCTCATTTGCCGCGAATGCCGGCACGACCGCAGGGACGAAGAGCCACAGCAGCCACCGTGTCTCCCACAGTGTTCCGCGCCAGCGCAGCCAGAGCGCGAAAAGAGTCATGGCGATGAACAGCATCCCGAACGCGACCATGAGGTGATAGCTCTGAAAGGCGATCCACACCGGCGGCCGTCCCCACGCCTTTTCCAGCTGGTCGAATCCGGCCACTTCGGCGTTGAGATCGTGGTGCATCAGAAGGGAGAGCATGCCGGGCACGCCGATGCCGAACTTGACGCGCTGCTCCGCGTCATCGGGCCAGCCGATCACGAACAGTGGCGCGCGACGCTCAGTCCTGTAAATGCCTTCGAAGGCGGCGAGCTTCGAGGGCTGGGTCTTGCCGACGTTCACCGCCTGCAGGTCGCCCGAGACGAGCATCGCCAGTGAAAACACGCCGCCGAGGATGAGCGCTCCGGTGAACGAGCGGCGCGCGAAATCGGTGTGCCGGCCGTGCAGCAGATACCAGGCGGCGATGCTCATGACGAAGAAGGCGCCGAGGATGAACGCGGCGAACCAGGTGTGCACCAGCCGGTGCATCGAGGAAGGGCTGAACACCACGGCCCAGAAATCGGTGATCTCGGCGCGCTGCGCGAGGCGCCCGTTGATCATCCGCTGGCGCAGGACGAATCCCGCGGGCGTCTGTTGCCAGGAGTTGGCCACGGTGATCCAGACCGACGAGAAGATCGAGCCGATCGAGACCAGCAGCGCGGCGATGAAGTGGAATCGCGGCGAGACCCGATCCCACCCGAAGAGCAGCACGGCCAGAAATCCCGATTCGAGGAAGAACGCGAAGATCCCCTCGGCCGCGAGTGCGGAACCGAAAACGTCGCCGACGTAGCGCGAGTACACGGCCCAGTTCGTCCCGAACTCGAACTCCATGACGATGCCGGTGGCCACGCCGAGGGCGAAGTTGACGCCGAAGATCCGCGTCCAGAAACGGGCCGCGGAGTCGTAGATGGCTTCGCCGGTTCTCAGGCGCATGGCCATGAGGTAGACGACCACGAGCGAGAGGCCGATCGTCAGCGGCGGGAAGAGGTAGTGAAACATGATCGTGAGAGCGAACTGCAGGCGGGAGAGAAGAACGATGTCGTACATGCGAAGTCCTGAGTGCTGAGTCCTGAGTCCTGAGGGAGCCCGCGACTCGACCGAGGGGAAAGAGTGCTCCGATTGTGAGCATGTTGTGCGGTGAGGGGGGTCCGGGGTCGTGATTCCCGCCACCGTCGTCTGTCTGCCGCATTCGGCCGCGAGCCAAGCCTGTCATCCTGTAGGGGCGCGCAGCAGCGCGCCCGCAGCTCCGGTGGGCGGAGGGCCGACGAGAGTTGCGGACGCGCTGCTGCGCGTCCCTACAGGTCCATCACCGCTGCATCGGCCCTGCGCCGTTCACCGGCTCAGGATGACACCCGCGCTTAGCTTGACAATCCCCCGCGCCGGGCCCATGATTCAACTATTCAGTTTAACTAAATGGTTAGCTGAACCAGACATCATGGCCAGAACACAGAAATCCGCAGACGACCCCCGCCGCCGCATCCTCGACGTCGCCGCCGCCGCCTTCGCCGCCAGCGGCTTCGAAGGAGCCCGCGTCGACCAGATCGCCAAGCGCGCCGCCGTCAACAAGGCCATGCTCTACTACCACGTCGGCGACAAGGACGTCCTCTACGAGACCATCCTCCTGGAGACCATCGAAGACGCCCTGGCCCGGATCGCCGCCGCCACCGCTTCGTCGAAAACGGCCGAGGACCGGCTGCGCAGCACCGTCGCCACCATCGCCGACACTGCCCGCCGCCATTCCCATTTCGCTCCCCTGATGCTGCGTGAACTCGCCTCCGGAGGCGCCACCCTTCCGGATCGCGTGATGCAACGGATGCGCGACGTCTTTCAGGCCGTCCGCGACGCCCTCGAGCAGGGAACGCGCTCCGGCGAGTTCCGCGCCGTCGACCCGGTCGCCACCCACATGTTCATCGCCGGCAGCCTGCTTGTCCTCCTCGCCGGGGGCCCCATTCGCCGGCGCATCCGTCAACTGACCGACGTGCCCAAGGTCTCGGTAGCCGATCGCAGCCCGGCCGACATCGCATCGTTCGTCTGCGACGTCGTTCTCGAGGGGCTCCGCCCTCCCGCCGCTCCGCGCGCACTCCGGCGCCGCACACCCCTGAAAAAGAAGAATTGAGGAACTGCAGTCATGCGCAAACGCATCATCATCGGCCTGATCGTCGCCCTCGCTGCGGCAGCCGCGATCTTCGCCTTCGTCAGGCGCCCGAAAGAGAACGGCAACGCTCTCCGCGTCTCGGGAAACATCGAGGTGACGGATGTCGACGTCAGTTTCCGCGTCCCCGGCCGCGTCGTCGCCCGTCCCGTCGATGAAGGGATGCAGGTCCAGCCCGGAACGCTCGTGGCCGTCCTCGACACGAGCACGTTCCAGCACGATGTGGAGGTCAACACCGGCGCTCTCGACGCGGCGCGCGCGCAGCTCGCCGAGCTCGAGCACGGCTCGCGTCCCGAGGACATTCGCAGCGCCCGGGCTGCACTGGCAGCCGCTCAGGCCGACGCCGAGCGCTGGAGAAAAGAGGAGGTCCGAGAGCGCGTGATGCTCGCCGACGGCATCCTTTCCAGGCAGAGCTTCGAAGTGACGGACGCGAGCTACAAGACCGCCCAGCAGAAAGTCGAACAGGCCGCGCAGGCTCTCCAGGTGGCGGAAAAGGGGCCGCGGCAGGAGACGATCGATCAGGCGCGCGCCGGCGTCGAGCAGGCCCGGGCCGCCCTCGCCAACGCTCGCACGCAGCTCTCCTTCACCACTCTGGCCTCCCCGACCGGTGGAACCGTCGTGGCCCGGCACACCGAGCCTGGCGAACAGGTCGCAGCCGGAACGCCCATCGTCACCGTCGCCGACCTCCGGAACGTCTGGATGCGCGCCTACATCGACGAGACCGATCTCGGCCGCATCCATCTCGGACAGAAGGTTCGCGTCACGACCGACACGTACCCGGGAAAGGTCTACGACGGAACGATCACGTTCATCTCTCCGGAGGCGGAGTTCACGCCCAAGACGGTTCAGACGGAGAAGGAGCGGGTCAAGCTCGTGTACCGGATCAAGATCACGATCGACAACCGCAATCTCGAGCTCAAGCCGGGGATGCCGGCGGACGGCGAAATCGTTCTGAGCGCGCCGAGGTCCTGATGGACGCGGCGGTCCTCACGCGCGGCCTGACGAAGTGCTTCGGCAGCAAGTGCGCCGTCGATGCGCTCGATCTGGAAATCGCTCCGGGGGAGATCTTCGGCCTCGTCGGTCCGGACGGCGCGGGGAAGACCACGACGATGCGACTCCTGGCCTCGCTGATGGATCCGACTTCCGGCGACGCCTGGATCCTGGGGCGCCACACGGTCCGCGAAGCCGACGAGGTGAAGGACGAGCTCGCGTACATGAGCCAGCGCTTCGGCCTGTACGCCGACCTGACGGTGCTCGAAAACCTCACCTTCTACGCCGACCTGTACGGCGTGGTCGGGAAAGAGCGCGACGAGCGCATCGAGCGGCTGCTCGCGTTCAGCAACATGGCGCCGTTCAAGCGGCGCCGTGCCGGAAACCTCTCCGGCGGCATGAAGCAGAAGCTCGGCCTGGCCTGCGCGCTCGTTCATTCGCCGCAGGTGCTGCTGCTCGACGAGCCGACCAACGGCGTCGACCCGGTGTCGCGGCGCGATTTCTGGCGGATCCTCTACCAGCTTCTCAAAGAAGGAGTGACGATCGTCGTCTCGACGGCGTACCTCGACGAGGCGGAGCGCTGCTCGCGCGTGGCGCTGCTCCACGAAGGGCGCCTGGTCGCACTCGACACGCCCGCTGCGATGCGGCGGCTTCTTCCCGGCCAGACGTTCGAGGTGCATGCCGCCGATCCGCGGCGTGCAGCAGGGCGGTTGCGCGAAGCGCTCGGGGCATCGTCCGTGATCCTCTTCGGCGACCGCATCAACGTCGTCGCCCCCACTCCGGAGACCACCGCCGATTCCATCCGCAGCCTTCTGGCCGGAGCGGAGATCGACGTCGCCTCGATCCGCCCGACCGAGCCGACGCTGGAGAACGTGTTCGTGTCGTTGTTGTCGGGAGGGAAGTCGTGAACGCGACGCGTTGGGGGTCGGATGTCGGGGGTCGGGGCTCGGAGACCGCGGTCGGCGGTCTGCGGTCCGCGGTCTCCCCCTCCCCCGCCGTGGTCCTGCGCAACCTCGAAAAACGCTTCGGCGACTTCATCGCCGTCAACCGCATCAGCCTCGAGGTCGGCCGCGGCGAGATCTTCGGCTTTCTCGGGCCGAACGGGGCTGGCAAATCGACGACCATCCGGATGCTCTGCGGCATCCTCACGCCGACCTCGGGCGAAGGAACAGTGGCCGGCTTCGACGTCACCACCCAGCCCGAGCAGATCAAGCAGCACATCGGCTACATGAGCCAGAAGTTCTCGCTGTACGAAGACCTCACGGTCGAGGAGAACCTCGATTTCTACGGCGGCATCTACGGCATCCCGCCGGAAAAGCGCGAAGAGCGAAAAGCGTGGGTGTTGAAGATGGCGGGGCTGGAACAGCACCGCAGCGAGCGCACAGGAACGCTGCCGGTGGGATGGAAGCAGCGCCTCGCGCTCGGCTCGGCCGTGCTACACGAGCCGCCGATCCTTTTTCTCGACGAGCCCACCTCCGGGGTCGATCCGATCTCGCGACGCCAGTTCTGGGAGATGATCTACGAGCTCTCCTCCCGCGGCGTCACCGTCTTCGTCACCACGCACTACATGGAGGAAGCCGAGTACTGCCAGCGCCTCGGCCTCATTTACCGCGGCGAGCTGATCGCGCTCGGGACACCCGACGAATTGAAGGCGGGGATGATGACCGCCACCGTCCTGGAGATCGCCGCAGATCCCGCGCACGAGGCCATGGACGCGGTTACCGCGGTGGAAGGCGTTCGCGAGACGGCGCTGTTCGGCACGACGGTCCACGCCGTCGTGCCCGAGGCCGCCGAGGAAACGATCGAGAGAATCGAACGAGCGCTCGCAGCGGCGGGATTCACCCGCTCCGGTGAGGGGACGCCCCCTGCCGGAGCGTCGCGCACGCTGACCTCGATCCAACCGATCAAACCTTCGCTGGAAGACGTTTTCGTCTCGCTCGTCGAGGAGCGGGACGCCCGTGCCGGGGCGGTCCAGGAGGTGCGCGCGTGAACCTGCGCCGCGTCCGCGCCGTCGCCAGGAAGGAGTTTCTGCACATCATCCGCGACCCGCGCAGCCTGGGCATGGGCATCGCCATCCCCATGCTGATGCTGCTCCTCTTCGGATACGCGCTCACCCTCGACGTCGACAACGTGCCCATCATGATCTGGGACCAGAGCCACACCACGGTGAGCCGCGACCTGATCTCCAGATTCGGAGGGTCGCGCTATTTTTCGATCCAGGGCTACGCGTCGTCGCCGCGCGAGATCGAGCGCGCCATCGACCGCCGCGACGTGCTGGCGGCGCTGGTCATCCCGTGGGACTTCGCGCGGAACGTGGGCCGCTCCGGCGCCAAAGCGCAGCTGATCGTCGACGGGAGCGACGCAAACACAGCCGCCATCGCCATCGCCTACGCCGACGCCATCGCCTCGCAGTGGTCGCTGGACATCTCCGTTCAGGCGGTCCGACGCCGTGGAGGCGTTCCCGCGGCTATGCCGGTCGACGTGCGGCCGCGGGTCTGGTTCAACCCCGAGATGGAATCGCGCCTCTACATCGTTCCCGGGCTGATCGCCGTGATCATGTCGGTCATTGCCGCGCTGATGACGTCGCTCACCATCGCCCGCGAGTGGGAGACCGGGACCATGGAGCAGCTCATCTCCACCCCCGTGCGCGGCCACGAGATCATCATCGGAAAGCTCATCCCCTATTTCGTCATCGGGGCGATCGACGTGGTCATCGCCGTGATCATGGGACTGCTGCTGTTCGATGTGCCGTTCCGCGGCGCGCCGCTGCTGATGGTGGCGTTTTCCTCGGTATTTCTGATCGGCACCCTCTCCCTGGGAATCCTCATCAGCATCGTCACGCGCGGGCAGCTGCTGGCCAGTCAGGTGGCCATGGTGACGACGTTCCTTCCGGCGTTTCTGCTCTCGGGCTTCATGTTCGACATCGCCAACATGCCGCGGCCGGTGCAGGTCATCACGTACCTGATGCCGGCTCGATACTTCGTGGCGCTTCTGAAGGCGCTGTTCCTGAAGGGCGTGGGAGTGTCGGTTCTGGCCGCAGACGGGGTGCCGCTTCTGATCTTTGCAGCGGCGATGCTGCTGCTGGCAATCGCCCGGTTCAAAAAGAAGCTCGTGTGAGATCCGAATGAAACTCGAACGCATCCGGCAGATGCTGATCAAGGAGATCAAACAGATCCGGCGCGATCCCCGGATGCGGGCGATCATCCTCGCCGTACCGGTGTTTCAATCGCTGATCTTCGGATACGCCGTGACCACGGACGTGCGGCACGTGCGCACGGCCGTGTACGACAGCGACAACTCGCAGCAGAGCCGGGAGATCGTCAGCCGCTTCGCCGGCTCCGGCTACTTCGACATCGTGCGCAACGTCGACAACGACGCCGCCGCCCGCGACGCCGTCGACCGCGGCGATGCCCGGCTGGTCCTGCGATTCCAGCACGGGTTCGGCAGCGTGATCGGCGCCGGCCGCACCGCTCCGCTGCAACTGATCCTGGACGGCACCGATTCAAATACGGCCCGGCTGGTCTTCGAATACGCCTCCGAGATCATCGGCGCTTACAACCGCAACGTTCTGGTCGAGCGCAGCGCCGCCAGGGGGATGCCGGCGCCGGCCGATCCGCTGGAGCTGCGCGCGCGCGCCTGGTTCAACGAGAACCTGGAGAGCCGGAACTACTTCGTTCCCGCCGTCATCGCGCTGCTGCTCTCCGTGACCACTCTCATGCTCACCAGCATGGCCATCGTGCGCGAGAAGGAGATCGGGACGATCGAGCAGATCATCGTCAGCCCCATCAGGAAGAGCGAGTTCATCATCGGCAAGAGCATCCCCTTCGCGATCATCGCCTACGTCAACGTGCTGCTGGTGAGCGTGGTGGCCGTCTTCTGGTTCGGCGTTCCCATCCGCGGGAGCATCGTGCTGCTGCTCGTCGCCACCGGGCTGTTTCTCATGACCACCATCGGCATCGGCCTGTTCATCTCCACCGTGGCCTCGACCCAGCAGCAGGCCATGATGACGGCCTTCTTCTTTTTCTTCCCCGCCGTTCTGCTCTCCGGCTTCATGTTCCCGATCGCGAACATGCCGGTGCCGGTGCAATGGCTGACGATCGTCAACCCGCTGCGCTACTTCCTGATCATCATCCGCGGGATTTTTCTCAAGGGTGTCGGCGTGAGCGTCCTCTGGCCGGAGCTTCTGGCGCTCTTCATCCTCGGCATCATCACGCTGACGGTCTCGACGCGCGCGTTCCAGAAGACGCTGAGCTGAAAGGCGGACCGCAGACCGCGGACTGCGGCAGAGGACTGCGGCAGAGGATAGACCGAGAGGGCGGAGCTCGGACAAGCGGAACGCGACTTCAGGTTTGTGGAGCGCGCGGCCGCAATGTCACCCCTCTCCCCGCGGGAGAGGGTGGCGCGACTGACCCGAGCGCAGCGAGGGGAAGGAGCGCCGGGTGAGGGGCGCGAATCTCGCCTGACTCCAGATGCTCGCCCCTCACCCGGCCGCGAGCCGCCCTGCCCACCGCCCGCTCGCGGCCACCCTCTCCCGCCGGGAGAGGGGTGACAAGTCTCCGGACCGCGATCCGCCGTCCGCCTTTCACACGTTCGCCAGCGCCTTCCTCAGACGCGCTTTCGCATCCTCGGCCACGGTTCGCAGGATTTCGTTGCCCGTGACCTGCATCATCGCTTCCGGATCGGCGGCGGCGACCACGCTCTCGCGCTCACCGTGCTCGTAGACGATCACGTTGCACGGCAGCAGCAGGCCGATGTCGGGCTCGGCGAGCAATGCCTTGTGCGCCAGCGGAGGATTGCAGGCGCCGAGAATGATGTAGCGCTGGAAATCGACGCCGAGCTTCTCCTTCATCTTTTCCTTGATGTCGATCTCCGTGAGGACGCCGAAGCCCTGGTCCTTGAGTGCGCCGCGAACCTTCTCCACCGCCTCGTCGTAGCCGAGTGCGACCGTTTTCTTCATTCCGTATGCCGTGTCAGTCGTTACAGACATCACATCCTCCTCGAGCCAAGAATATTACTCTATAGTTCACAAGTTATGAACGTCATGCACATCCTGACTGGTGCCGCATTCTTCCTGCTTTACCTCGTTGTCGTCGGGGTCGTCCTCCCCCGCCTCGGTGTGCCGACGTGAGCGGGCCCAGCGTGCCGCGTGCCGGCGCCAGATGATCGCGATGAGGATCACAAGGAGGAGAGATGAAATTCGAGGTTTCGTTCCCCGGAGGCATGAAGGTCGACGCTACTTTTCGCGGGCACACGCTGCATACGGATCAGCCCGTCGAGGTAGGAGGCACTGACACCGCGCTCGCCCCGTTCGATCTGTTCCTCGGCTCGATGGTGACGTGCGCCGGTTTCTACGCCATGCGGTTCTGCCAGCAGCGCGAGATCCCAATGGAAGGGCTCGGTGTAACCCTCGAGCCGATCCGGGAGCCGGGAGCAAAGAAGCTCGGAAAGATCCGCATCGAGGTCGCGCTCCCCGCAGGTTTCCCCGAGAAGTACCACGAGGCGATCCTGCGCGCCGTCGACCAGTGCGCGGTCAAGCGCGCTGTTCTCGATCCGCCCGAGTTCGAGATCGCGATGACCCAGGCAGAGGTCGCGGTCGGATAGGTCTTTGGCGGGCGGCTGTTATTTCACTATGGGGCTCGGGGGTCGGGGGTCGGAGGCGAGATCGATTGATTATCGTTCCGACGTGACCCCCGACCTCCGACCCCCAAGCCCTGACGCCCGACCCCTCGCCCCTTACGCGCTATCCCGCATCCAACCGACCGGCCCGGCGGCGACGCCGACCGTTCCGACTTCATCAGCGGTGCGGTCGACGAACCCGCGAACAAAGTCGAAGAAGCAGTAGGCGTCGGTGAAGGTGGAAACGAGACCGAAGGAGATCCGCAGGGCGCCGATTTCCTTGCCGTACCTGCTGCGGATGCGATTCCGCAGCTCGTCGAAGGAGAGCGGCTCAAGGGCCGAGAAAAACTCGGCGATCTCGTCCCGCGTCAACTCGAAGGCCACTTCTCCGGCTCCCGGATTACAGAAGCATCCACTTCTCAGCGAGATGTTCGCCTCGTTCGCCAGCTCCTGAACGCGGCGGATGTCGAGCACGCGGCCACTCGAATCGAGAAGGCTGAAAGCGATCGTGCCGCCGCGGCATTCGACGTCTGTCGGCCCATGCACCTGAACGAGGGGCCGGCCATTGGAATGCGTGAGCTCGGACAGAGTGCGGAGCATCCAGCCGGTGAGGCATCGCACGCGGGTGTGAATGACGTCGATTCCGATCCCGGCAATGTGGTGCAGGCCCGTTTCGACGGCGGGCAGGCGGAGGTAGTCGACCGTGCCGTCTTCGAACGCGGCGGCGTCGGTAGCGAGGTAATGGCCGTCTGCCTGGACGGACGCAATCTGGATCGTTCCGCCGGCAAACCACGGTCTGCTCAATTTCGAGAGCATCGCCTTGCGCATGAGCAGGCAACCGACGCCCGTGGGAAATCCGAACATCTTGTAGAACGAGATCGATACGAAATCGGGCCGGCAGACGGACAAGTCGAGGCGATTCGTCGGCGCGAACGCAGCCGCGTCGAGGATCACGTCCCATCCCGCCGCCTGAGCCTCGTCGATGATGTCGAGCGGGTGCTGGACTCCGCTGAAGTTCGACTGCGCGGGAAAGGCGAGGAGATTGTGTTTGCCACGCTTCCCTCGAGCGAGAAACGAGGTCAGCTCTGCGCGATCGAGCCGCATCTCGGGGAGATGAACCGGAACGTACGAAGTGCTCGCTCCCCGTGTCCGGGCGAACTCGCGGATGCCGTTGACGGAGTTGTGATTATCGAAGGTCAGCAGATAACGGGCTTCCGGGCCGAACGGGTACGACTCGCCCACCAGCTTCAGGGCGCCGCTGGCGTTCGCGGTGAAGATGACCAGGTACTCGGAATCCTGAGCGTTGAAGTAGTCGAGAACGGCACGGCGCGCTTCCTCGACGCGCTCGGTCATTGCGGCCGATGTCGGATTCGTCGAGTGCGGGTTGCCGAACACATGCTGCGACAGCAGTTCGAAATGCCGGCCCAGCTGAGAATCCGAGTAAAGGCCTCCGCCGGTGTAATCGAGGTAGACGTGATGCTGCTCGTCCAGACGCGCGTACTCCTTGGCGCGAAGCTCGTCGACGGGAGTGGTGGCGGACCATTCCGGCCAAGCCTGCTCGAATGCGTGCCGGCTGCGCCTGACCTCAGCGAAAAATTTCCTGCTCGCCCAATTCACATCGGACCTCCGACTGCCGCTCGCATTCTACGAGGTCACGAAGGTTGCGAGCCCTGGAGTGCGGGCGTCTCGCCCGCCGTCGCCGGGCGTCCGCGCCCGGCGACCCCGGAGTGCGGACGTCCTCGTCCGCATCGATCGGACGTCCTCGTCCGATCGTCTTTTCCTGTCGCTGCCCAGAACCGCCGGACGAGACGTCCGGCGGGTGCGGACGAGGACGTCCGCACTCCTAGAAGCCGAAGGAGTAGCCGAACTCCACTTCCCACTCGCTCATCTTCAGCCGGATCTGCTGCTGTCCCGGCACTTCGAGTGGATTCACGCCGCTCACTGTTTTCGACGGCGCGTACATGACAGCCATGTTGAAATTGCCGCCCTGCTTCATCTGACGGCTGAAGCCGGCGGTGAGGGTATCTTCGATGACGCCGGGCGCGAGAATGTTGAACAGGACCTCGCTGCTCGGAATCGGCTGATCGCATTTCGAGTAGCCGGCCCGCCACGTCCAGATGTTGCTGGCCTGCCACTGCACGCCGAGCTTGTAGACATTGATGTCGTTCCAGCCGAAGCCGGCTCCGCCCGTCGTGCCGAGTGGCGTGCTCATGATGTTCGGGATCAGGTGATTGCCGACGGAGAGCACGTCCGTGTAGTGAATGCGCTGGTAATCGACGGCCGTCGTGAAGTCGGGCGTGGCCTTGTACGCAACGCCGGCGGAGAGTGAAGACGGGACGTCGAACCGGCCGCGCTGCGCGAACAGACCCGAATAGGACTTGAACTCGCTCATGCGGATCTTCGGGCTGAAGCTCGCACCGATCGATACCTTCGGCGAGAGCTGCCCGAGGTATCCGACGCGAACGCCGAAGCCGTATGCCGAGTCGTAGCCGTTGTTGGTGAGGTTCTGCGCGTCCGACGAGAACATGGAGAAGGCCTGGAGGCCGCTCGCTTTGAACCGCTGGCCGACGACGACCGCGCTCAGTCCGAGAGAGTGATTCGCGGCGATCTTGCGGGCATAGGTCGCGGAAACGAACATCTGCGCCAGATCGACGCCGGTGTGGTCGGTTCCGTAGAACGTGGCCGTCCGATAGTCGGTGTTCATTCCGCCGTGCGCGACGACGCTGAAATTGAGAGCGCTGCGATCGTCGAGACGGTGGTTGTAGCCGAACGCCGGCATCGGAAAGTATTCGGACTTGCTCGAGACGGTTCCGGGAGTGAGGCCGAACGTTCCCGGTGCGCCCGAGGGGTTTCCGACGATCGTGTAATCGCGCCTCGGACTGAAAAGCGCCAGAGAAACGCTGTAGCCGTTCTTGACGAGCGCCGCCGCGGCCGGATTGGTTTCGACATCGAGCGCGTCCTGGGCGAGCGCGGTGGTCGCACCGACCATCCCTTTGCTGGCCGTTCCCTGGCCATGGGTGAAGTAGCCGTTGGTCGCGAATAGCGGGCATGCCAGCGCGAGCGCGATGACGGCGGCGAGAAGCGGGCTGCGGAGTCGGATCATTGTCTCCTCCTTGTCATTCCGGTACGCCGGCGATGCGCGACAGAACCGCGCTCGCTGTGCCGGGAAAAAGCCTTTGAATGTCAGATCTGGTGATGCCGCAGCAGGACAGCAGGTCGTCCGGCCCGGGCGTGCGGCCCTCGCGCGCCGCAACCTCGCGCCAGCACCAGATCACGCGCCAGTGCGGCTCTGTGAGAACGATGTGCTCGGCCGCGGCCACCGCTTCAGCGTCTTCCGCGGTCCACTCGTCAGGGATGAATACAGGGCTCGGCATGACCTCACCTCACACGTTCGCCTGGCCTGCCAGAACGAAGATCCACCGGAGCGCCAGACCTCCGAAGAGCAGCAGAGCCGGTGCGAGTGCCGCGGCCTTCAGGTGGCGCTTCGACTCCGTGAGCTCCAGCACGAATGGCGCAGCCAGCCCGGCGATGACCACGAACGCCCAGAACGTCGCCGTATACGCTCCGCCGAAGAAGAGTGCCGCCGCGGCGCGGCCGCGCTCTCCGCCATCGGAGACGAGGCCGATGAAAAGGAAGGCCAGAAGGCCTGTCTCTCCGGCGATTGCGGCGAGGTCCCATCGCTGCAGAATGTGGCGCTCTTCCTCGCTGACGGGCAGCAGCATCGCCAGCGCCGCGCCGGCCGACAATCCGGAGACGAGAAACAGCGGTGCCAGCAGCATCGAGCCCCACAGGGCGCGCGCGGCGAGCGTGGCCAGAAGGATTCCGGTATAGGCGCCGAGCGCGATGCCGAGAACGATGTTCAGCCGCTCGAGAACGGCCGACTTCTCGCGCGTCCATCTGATCGCGGTGTCAAAGCGCGCCGCCCACCGCGTGGAGAGGCGAGAGCTGACCAGCGCCGCTTCGTCCTCTTTGAGTCGCGCCGCACCGAGGGCGATCGTAGCGGGATAGATCAGGAGAAGAATCCACGAGCCCCACGACATCGGCGACGTGATCCGGAACGCGGTGTAGAAGCGGAAGACGTGCAGCTTGCCCTCGAGATCGAGCAGCAACGCCAGCATGCCGATCGAGAGGAGCACCGGCGCCGCGAACGGCAGCAGGCGCAAGGCGAGCGACTGCCGCTCGGCGGGAATGCGCCGCGCCAGCAGCGGAGCAATGATCATCACCCCGGCCGTCATGCCGCCGAGGAAGAGGTAGACGGCGATCTCCCAGCCCCAGATGTGGAGGCCGGAGCCGATCAGGTCACTGCGGAAGATTTCGATTTCATGCATGGCGTTGATCTCTTATGGAAGCGAGTGGCGAGTGGGTCAGAGAGGCTGTGCGGACAGCGCGTGCGTCGCGATTGCCGCCACCGTCTTTCACCACAGAGGCACAGAGGACACAGAGAAAGACCATGAAGTCTCCGTCGACCTCTGTGCTCTCTGTGCCTCTGTGGTGAACCAGACGTTTGCTCATCGGCGCCTCAGCTGCTGCAGCCGCCGCCCTTCTTCTTCGGTTTGGTGAAACCGCCGGCTGCCGCCGCGGGAACGGCAGCGGCGGCGACTTTGCTGCCGGTGAGCGATTGGTTGAGCGCAACGCGGAAGAGGTAGTCGTCGACCTGCGCCTGGGGCGCTCCCGGCGCGAGCGGCGCGGGCGCGGTCAGCGCGTAGCTCTTCCAGGCGTCGAAGCCGCCGATGAGCAGTTTCGCGCGCGACGGAATCCGCTTCGCGGGACCGACGACGACGAGGGTTCGTCCGGACGGAGCGGTCATCTGCGCGATGTCGCCGAGCGACTCCGCCCTGGCGTTCTCGGAGCCCGGAACGCGGCTGGCCGCGAAGGCCGCCTCGTCGCGGACGTCGATCACGCGCAGCCGCCACGGCTCCTGCACTACGCGCCGCGCCAGACCGGCAGCAGTGATGACCTCGGGCGATGCCGTCGCCGCGGCCGGAGAGGTCGCTGGAATGGCGATCGTGATCAGCGCGAACGCTGCCAGAGCCACGACCGCCGCGAAGGCGAACCGCCGCCCGTGCGGAAGGCGGAGTGCACCCTCCCCCGCCACCAGTTTCTCCACCTTCTCCGCTCCGACGAACGCCAGCAGCGCAGCGAGGGCGATGATCGCGGCGAGCAGCTGCGGCGGGACTTTGACGATGTCGTACAGAAACCACGCGCCCTTGTCGCCGCTGTTGTGGAACTGGTGAAAGGCCGGGATCTGCATCAGCTCGGAGTAGACGAACGTTCCGGTGACCACGCCGGCCACCGTGACG
>JADGOA010000259.1 GCA_017883215.1 Thermoanaerobaculia bacterium
ATCCGATCTGGGTCCTGATTTTCCTCGGCGAGCGTCCATCGCTCTATGCCGTCGGCGGCGCCGTGATCGTTCTCTCTGCCATCGCCTGGCACACCCTGGCCGCCCAGACGACGGCCGACTTGCCACCGCCTGATTGAGCAGCTTGTAGGAGGTAGTGTGTAGCGGGTAGGGATACCGGGGGCGTGGCTTACCACCCGAAGGGCTCAGTGCTTCGCCGCCCGCTTTTTCGGCCGGGTCGACTTCAACCACTGCACTGCGGCCAGCGCATCGACGCGCGGCGTGAGGACTCCGTTTCGCGGGTCGAGCAGAGGCTTGCCGGTATTCTTCAGAATTGACTCCACCGCGTCAGGCGTAAGCGTCGGGTCGATGCCGAAGAGAATCGCCGCGAGCGCCGCAGCGTGTGGCGTCGCCTGAGAGGTGCCGGTGTATGTCGACCTCGCGCTACCGATGCCTGTCGAGGTGACGCGAACGCCGGGTCCCAGAAGATCGAGAGTAGCGTTGCTGTTGCTGAAGCAGGTCACCTGATCCGCTGCCGTCGTGTTGTCGGTACAGGAGAACGCGGACCAGGGTCCGATTGGCGTGTCGTACACGGCACCCACCGAGATCGCCAGCTGGTTGCAGGCCGGCGCACCGATCGCCACCGACGAGCCGCTGTTTCCACTACACGCGAATACGAGCGTGCCGTTCGCGCGAAGCGCCGCAATCGCGCGCGAATATGCAATCGTAAACGACGTCGTTTCATCGCAGGTGCCCGTGAAGAGCGCCCCCGTGTACAGGCTCATGTTGACGACGCGCGTCTCCGGATGCTTCGCCAGCACCCAGGCCATGCCCGAGATCACCTGGCTGGAGCCGGAGAAGAGATTGTTGGCGTCGAGCACGCGAACCGCGACGATGCGGACTCCAGGCGCGAGCCCGACCGGAGCGATCGTTCCCTGCGAGGCGATGATGCCTGCCACGTTCGTTCCGTGGCCGTATTCGTCGGCAGCCGCTCCAAAGCCGCTTTGCGTGGTCTGACGGTTCGGGCAGCAACCCGTGCCGTCAGCGTTCGCGCAGAAACACTGCTCGTCTGCGATTCCCGCTTTGAGATCGGGATGTGTTTCGTCGATGCCTGAATCGAGCACGGCCACTGTCACGCCGGCACCGCTGTAGCCCATGTTCCGGACGATGTTGCCGCCGATCAGACCAAGGCTTTCGTCATCACCGCCCGAGCCACCGCTGTCGAGATCGACGCGGAGCACATCGGGATCGCGCTCGAGCTCGGCGAGCGCGGCAGAATCGATGTCGGCAACGAAAGCACCGAACCGTTCCCAGCGATCGCCGATCTTCATCGAGCGCTCGAGCCTCGACAGCGCCGTGGCGGTCCTGCTTTCTGGCCCGTCACGCAGAGCGACGATCACCCTGACGCGGCCCGCTTGCGCCACTCGCGCGGCGACGTGCGGACCGATGGTGCCGGCCCGCGCTGATGCTGACAGCGACAGGATAATCGCGACAACGAGACGTGCGCGCATGTGAGACGGATTATCGCGCAGTCCGGTAGGCCTGTAGGGACGCGCAGCAGCGCGTCCGCAGCTTTCGGCTCCGAGAGCGGACGCGCTGCTGCGCGTCCCTGCTACTCGCTCCCCGAGGAATCCCTCCGCGCCCGATCCGCGTTGCACGTTCCGATGTCCAGCACTCCCGGTGACCACGCACGCGCGGTCGTTCTCGCCACGCAGATCAGCAGCGTTGCGCCTGCTCCGTCGGTAGTCGATCTGCAGTTGCGCGTGCCCGCCATCCATCAGAGCGTGCAGAACCGCAGGACGCCGCTCGACCTCGACGCCGACGTGTTCCGTTACCGCGTCGACGGAGCGAACCGCATCGCCGTTCGCGCCGAAGACGAAAATGGCACCGGCGGGAGTGCCGGTGCCACATCAGATGCCTGCCGAGCTCACAGCGTGAGTGCCGCCGACCTGAATCACCACCTGCACGCTACGGCGCCGCGTGAATCTGGATCCCGCCGTTGGTCGTCCGCAGGCGCAGGCTGGCGCCGCCGCCGCCGTTGATGGTGCCGCGGAGCGAGTTTTTGTCGGACGACCGGACCGTCACCGGCACGTCACTCTGCACCTTGCCGTTCGTCGTTTCCGCGTCGATCGATCCGCGCGTGGTCCGCGGCAGGGTCAGATCGATCCGGCCGTTGGTGGTCTCGATGCGCGTCGGCCTGGCAGGATCGAGCGTCGCCAGCTCCGCCTTCACCGCCCCGTTGGTCGTCTCGATCTCAGCGCTGCCACCGCACCGCTCCATCTCGATCCGGCCGTTGGTCGTCTCGACGTGCAGCACGCCCGTCACACCGCTCATCTGAATCCGGCCGTTCGTGTTCGACACGTCGACGTTGGTCACTCGCGGCACCGTCACCTCGTAGATGACCGTCGCGCTGTTGAAATTGCCGAACATGAAGTCCCACAGGCCGGCCGAGTTCTTCTTCGGCATCACGGTCTTCACTGAGACGCCATCGGCGGTTGCTTCCATCTCCACGCGGAGCTCGGCCATGGCCTGCTTGGCATCCTTCGCGTCCGTGCGTTCGATCGACTTCTCGGCGCGGACGCGGATGCGCGGCTGATCCCACGAGGTGATGGTGATACGGCCGTTCACGTTGTCGAGCGCCAGCTTGGCGCCGCTGCGCACATCGAACGTCCTGTCGATTGTCTCGGTAAGGCTCGAGGCGTTTGCCGCTGCGGCGAACGCCATGAAGAGAATGGTTACGAAGAGCTTTCGCATCGTGACCTCCAGCCGCTGCATACGGTGACGCCGGTCGGAAGTTGCACTCTGTAACAATCGATAGAATGGCTGCCATGAACCGGCCGCTCCGAGCAACCATCGCCGTGTCCGCCGCCCTCGGCGCCGTTCTCGCGCTCGTCGCTCTTCAGTGGCGCGGACCCTCTCCGGAACCGGCAGACGCTCCGTCCGGCGCCTTCTCCGCCACGCGCGCCTTCGACGTCCTGCGAACGACCATCGGCGCGGTGCCGCATCCGATCGGCAGTGAGGCGAATCGCGCCGTGCGCGACCGCATCGTGGCCCGCCTGGCCGACCTCGGCTACGAGACACGGGTGCGGCACGAGTTCGCTTGCGACGCCTACTCGGTCTGCGGCTGGACCGACAACATCATCGCCCACCCTCCCGGCCAATCCGGCGGACCGATGGTGATGATGACCGCGCATTACGACTCTGTACCCGCTGGCCCGGGTGCCTCTGACGATGGCACCGGCGTGGCCGCTCTTCTGGAGATCGCACGCGCCGTTCGCACTGAGCACTTCCTGAATCCGATCATGTTCCTGATCGACGACGGCGAGGAGGCGGGCCTGCTCGGCGCCGAGGCTTTCCTGCAGACCCCCGCCGCGCGTTTCGCGAGCGCAGTGATCAATGTGGAGGCGCGCGGCACGAACGGTCCGAGCTCCCTCTTCGAGACCAGCGCCCGGAATCGATGGTTCCTGCCGATCGTCGCCCGCGCGCTGCCGCACCCGGCGACGAACTCGCTCTTCTACACGATCTACCAGCGGCTGCCGAACGACACGGACGTCACCGTGTTCAAGCGCGCCGGCCTGACCGCTGTGAACTTCGCGTTCATTGGCAACGTCGACTACTACCACACCCCTCTCGACGACGCCGCTCACGTCAACTTACGGACGCTCCAGGCGCAGGGCGACAATACGCTCGCCGCGCTTCGCGCGCTCGGTAACGCGGAGCTGGGCCGGCAGAGCGACGACGACGCGGTCTGGTTCGACGTCCTCGGCCTCTTTGTCATCTGGTGGCCGGCGCGTTGGACCTTCTTCTTCGCACTGCTGAGCCTCGGCACAGCCATCGTCGCGGCGGCAGTGCTCGTTCGCGACAAAGAATCGACCGTCAACGAGATCGCCGCGGGCATCCTCGCGGTCATCCCCTCGGTGGCCCTGGCCGCAATCGCCAGCTTCGTTTTGTCGCTGCTCTCCTCGGCGCGATCGCAAGGTCCGTGGCTGGCGTTTCCTGGAGCAGCACTCGCCGCCGCCTGGATCGCCGGGATCATCGCCACGCTCGCCATCGGTGGCGCGTTCCGCCGCCGCGCGCGCTCCGGCGCCTTGTTTGCCGGAATTGCGATCGCCTGGAACATCGCTGCGATCTGCGTCTCCGTGCCCTTGGCCGGCGTCAGTCACCTGTTGCTCGTCCCCGCGATCGCACTCTCGATCGCTTCGCTGCTCCGCGCGATCGCAATCGACAACGATGTCGTCCCGGAGATCGCCTGCGCCGCGGTTGCTGCGGTGCTGTGGTTCCCGTTTCTCACCGAGATCTACGCCGCGATCGGCCGGCCGAGCCTGATGCTGATCAGTGCCGGTGCGGCCGTCGTGGCGACGACGTTTGCGCCTCTCTTCGCCACTCGGCCGCGAACCGTGATTTCCGGAGCGGCGGCGGCGGTGGTCCTCGCTCTCGCCTCGTCGCTTCTGCCGCCAGTCACGGCGGGCCGTCCACAACACGTCTCCGTGGCGTACGTCGACGACGGAGCGACCTCGAGATGGGTCACATCGACGGCGACGGCGAAAATGAGAGCTGCAGCCCGATTCGAGCCGAGTGGTAAGGCGCTTTTCCCATGGTCGCGCAGTACCGGCGCGCTCGTCGCGCCCGCGCCGCGGCTGAACGTACCTGCAGTTTCAGTGACAAAAACGAGCGAATCCCGCCAGGCGAAGCGTACCGTCACCCTTCACGTCGCCAGCGCGCGCAAGGCCAGCCGCCTGACGCTGTTCTTCCACTCGCCAGCGACGATCGAGCGTGTTCGCATCAATGGCGTCGCTCCACCCTCATCCGAACGTGCCAGGCGGCGGCTCGAGCCCGGCTGGCACATGGCGGCCGTTCGTGGCGGCGGCGCAATGGACGTCGAAATCACCACGCGTGGTCACCTTCCGATCGACGTCGTCGCGATCGATACGACCTTCGGCCTTCCGGCGGAGGGGCAAGGCATTGCCGACGCCCGGAACCGATCGAATGCCGTCCCCTCGGACGACGGCGACACCACCGTCACGATGCAGCGCGCGAGATTTTGACCATCAGATCCGTCGCTCACGCTTCTAATGACACGAGCCAAGCCTGCCATCCTGTAGGGGCGCGCAGCAGCGCGCCCGCAGCTCTCAACGGGACAGCGGCCGCACTGCTGAGGCTGTCCCATAAGTCGCGATCTGGCAAGGGCGGTGGAAGGACCAACTGAAAAGCAGCTCCGTTTCTAGGCGAAAGTGGGCGCGAACGCCTAACAGTTCAAGTCTGAGGGCGCCGCAGTGGGTGCGCGAACCACGTGCCAGGACTTTTGAGACAGCCTCTGCTGTGCGCCCCTACAGCCGCGCTCTGCGCTTCCCCGCCTGCTATTCGCCTGCAGGCCTCCGGTCCAC
>JADGOA010000260.1 GCA_017883215.1 Thermoanaerobaculia bacterium
ATTGCGGAAGGAGTCGATCCACTCGAAGACCGTCGACCATGTCGCAGCTCGCTATCTCGCAGACGCTGCGACTGCCATCGCGCGATTGTCCGCGCTGACGCGCTGGTCTCTAACGGAAGCCTCGGAATCGCGCGTCCAGCTCGGCGACGGCTCAGCCGAGCGCGCACCGAAGTGGGGCGAGAACGCCATCGACCCCGAGACGCTCACCTCGCTGCGCGACCGTTTCGAGCGTGGTCAGCGGATCGCCGTCCGGGTACCGGCTCTCATCAAACGAAGGAGGTCCAAAGCGGCGAGCTCGTACTTCGATGTCGCCCTCGAAAAGGACGAGTCCCTTCGGAAACCGGAATACCACTTCATCCGCCGCGGCATCACCATTCCCGATGTGAAGGGCACGGCTGCGATGGACAAGCCTGTGCGCGCACTCGTCGTGATCGACCACGAAGCGCTCTCCACGTTCCTCGGCGATGCCGAGAACCCGGCGCATTCCGACTGGTCGGAGCGCGCGGACAAGCTCAAGCTGCTCTATGACCATCATGCGGCAACGCTTCGCTTCGTGAAGAACAGCGCCGCGTTTCTCTCGTCGCTCCTCAGCCGGCCGCCGGAAGGGCGGGTGCGCGATTTCCTCCAAGACATCTTCTCGATCGAGATCGCTGATGACGAGGAGTCACCGGCGACGGGTTCGCGCCCCGCGATCGGTGAACAACGTGGAGCTGACAGCGACGGTCCCGCCGGCGGCGCCGGATCGATCCCTCGAATCACGATTGCGGCAGTGGCCGGCGGCTTCACGATCAAAGGGACCGGGGATCCCGCACTCGTCACGCGGCCCTTCATCGCGGAGATCGCATATCGCGCACGAAGCGGCAATCCGTTCAGGAAGCACAGCCCGTTCGATTTCGATCTGATGCAGAACGAAATAACGATGGACGCGGACGGCGCGCGTGTCACCCGCGCTGCGGTCAACGCGATTCGCTTCGTCCCCAGCTCTCCGAAGTTTCACATTACGATGAAGGGATTCGACGCGCGGCGCGATCTGCTCGTGCGCGTGCTGGACAACGCCGACGATGCTTCGGAAGCTGAACTTCACTGACCGCGCGAAAGTGTCGCGCGCGAACGTCCGCGTCACGCTGCGGCGCGACGACGACGGGGTTCTCGTGTTCGATCCGACTCTCTCGCTCGAGGACCTCGCTGCTCCGGCGGACGCGAGGGTGTTCATCGAGGCGGACCACCGCACTTCGTACATGCGCTTCGATTGCGGGACGGTTGGCGCAATCGTAATCCCCGCCGACCGGCGCCTGACAGACATCGAAAGCTCGTCCGTCCGTTTTCGCATCAAGATCGTCGACGATCGCGCGCATCGGATCGTCGCGATCGCAGACGACATTCGCGTGACGGAACACGCGCCGGAGCCCGGGCAGGAAGCGCCTCTGCTTCCGGTGCAGTTCACCGACGAGATCGACCAGCAGGCGTGGCGGATCTTGTTCGAGCCCGACACGCCTGTCCTGCAACTGAACAATCGGATCTCCGGAATCGAGAAGCTCGCCAAAGAGGAGTCGCTTTTCTTCGCCCTCGTCTACCCCGCAGCCGTGCGCGAGATCCTCACCCGGATTCTCCTCGTCGAGGGTCACGATGTCTTCGAGCAGACGGGTGAGTGGTGGAGCCTCTGGATCCGCTGGGCGTCGCGATACACGAACACGCCGATGCCTTCGGACCCCGACGACGCGCCACAGTGGATCGAAGACGTGGTGGGCGCGTTCTGCAGTCAGCATCGCGTGGTCGATCGCATCAACGCCGTCTCCGGGGAGCCGCAATGACCCGGCTTCGGCGCTTGAACGAAAGCGGCGTAAGGCAATTTGGCGAGTACCTGCAGACGATCCGCGAGGGAGCGGAGTTTCATCCGAACCCCGCGATTCTTCACGTAGACGACTACTCGCCACGGGTCGAGCCGGAGATCATGCTCGAGCCGGTCACCTTCGCGAACAAGTTCGCCGCCGCGAAGTACCTGGCGAAGACTCTTGCCCCCATCGAAGGACCGGCACTGCTTTCCGACGTCGGTCTCTGGAGCTGGCTGGCGCTCTTCTATTTCGAGCAGCTCTCGCCCAAAGATGCCGACGGTCGTCGCCGGCCTCGAGAGAACTACCACTACATCCCTTCGACCGCGAACGGCTGGAATCGCGACCGTCACCTGTTGGCGGGGCCTTACAAACTTTACATCCAGCATCGCGACAACGCTCGTCTGCTCCTTTATCCCAGGGTTCATGAACACGGTGCGTTCGTGTACGACCTCGGCTTCCGCCGCGATCTGATCACCAATCGCGGACTCATCGAAGCGATCGATCTTCTCTACTGGGATGCGAGACGTAACCGCCCGAAGCGCGGCACTACGACGCCGACCCGCCCCGGCAATCTTCGCCGCCTGATCACCGTCCTCCAACAGCTCGACTTCAACTACGACCTCTACGGCATGACCGCCGCCGAGATCCTCGACCTCCTCCCCGCCGAGTTCGACGCCTGGCGTCCCGCTCCGCTTTTGACCCCGACCGGGCCGGGACGAAAAACATCGCTCGCGCCCGCGTGAACCCTGCGGTGACAATCGGCAACGCCCGTGTTCTGTAAGGCCGGCGAGCCCGAAGTGGCAGGAAGTGGCAGAGGATGCGCCGCCCGCCTTCGTGATCATGATGTTCGCCGGCTTCAGATCGGACACACCGCTTCGATGCGCTCGTTCGAAAGCTTGCGCGATCTGGGTACCGAGCCGTAAGACTTCAGCCAACGGCAGCGCCCCGCGCGCGAGGCGGTCGGCCAGATTCTCGCCTTCGAGATACTCCATCACCAGGTAGTCGTCGCCGACGTCGAAGAGCGTGCAGATGTTCGGATGATCGAGCTGCGAGATGGTTTTCGCCTCGCGCTCGAAGCGCAGCCGGAACTGCGCATTCTGCGCGAGCTCAGCCCACAAGACCTTCACCGCCACGCTGCGGTTGAGCCGCGTATCTCGCGCCTTCCACACCTCTCCCATCCCGCCTGCACCGAGGCGGGTGAGGATCTCGTACGGCCCGAGTCGGGCCCCCGGAGCGATGATCATGGGACACGAGAAGTATATCAGCGCCGTATTGTCAAGTTCGGCATCGCCTTTAGTCTTTCTGCGCCGCCCGTCCCGGCAGATGCCCGCTCTCGTTCTAACGACAGGCGCTCTCATCCTGAATGCCTACCCATCGATTCTTCTCCGGGCGCGGCGAATCGCATGTGCCCGTGGAAGTCCGGAAAATGGCTGCCTTCTCGACTCGAAGATCGGATCGGCGACCGCCGCGTCTCATCTCACGCCGCACGCTATTAGCACCTCTGCGTCTCACTTCGTGGTCGAAGGCCTGGCGCCTCGTCTGCTCAGGCGACGACTCTTGGGCTCGTGGCGATCCGCTGGCTCATTGTTGCCGGTGGAAACCTGAAGTCGTCCATGGCCTTACAATCGGGCCATCGTGATGAAACAAGTCTGGTTTGTCTGGGTCCTTCTCGCAATGACCTCCGCCGGAGCAGCGAGATGACCGCACACCGTGGTGACGTCGACTCCAGCGCCTTCGTTCGTTGGCTGGGGCTGCAGCGCTCCGCCGGTTTCGTCGCGCAGCAGCTGCAAACGCTCCCGGCGACACCGATCCGCGCGGACGTTCCAGCAGCGCTCGCGGCTGACTCGATCGTTGCCTCGCTAGCAGTCCCGGAGCCGCAGATTGTGATCGCCGTTGGCACGCCGGCCATGCGTCCAATGCCCGCAGCGCAGAATGAGCCTCATGCACTTCGCTCCGGTGCGACCCTCGCGCCGATCATCGATGAGGCCGAGCGCAGGGAGCGGGTGGCATGGACGTCGATTTGAGTCTCAATCTGATCGCCGCGTGTTACGGAGCAGGGGCGCTTTCGTCCCTGCTGGCGCGGTGGTCGGGCAGGCTCGCGCTCGGCGTGGGGCACCTGGCAGCGCTTGCCGGGGCCGTGGCCGGTCTCGTCGTCTCGCTCGGCGTTCTTCTCGGCGGCCCAGGCCACACGCTGACCCAGCCGCTCCCGGACCTCTTCCCGTTCGCCCGGCTTTCGCTCTCCGTGGACGGGCTCTCGGCCTGGTTCCTGCTCGTCATTTCCCTTGTTGCCGTCGCGGCGGCCATCTACGGTCCGGCATACCTCCGGGCGCACTCGCCCGACGCGGGAAGGGGACGACAGGCGGCGCAGACGCTCGCGCTGAATGTGTTCCTGGGCTGCATGGTGTTCGTCTGCTGCGCCGGCGACGCGCTGACCTTCCTCCTGTGCTGGGAAGGCATGACGCTAGCCAGCTATGTTCTCGTGGTCTCCGACGACCGGGATGGCGAGAACGCGGGGGCCGGGCTTCTCTACATGGTGATGGCCCACGGTGGGACCGCCCTGCTTCTCGTCGCATTTCTCACTCTGACCGAGCGGGCCGGGGCGTTCGACTTTGCGGCCCTGCGCGCGGCGGCGGGGAACCTCGATGGCACGACACGAACGACGCTGTTCTTCCTGGCGCTGGTGGGCTTCGCCGCCAAGGCCGGAGTGGTCCCTCTCCACGTCTGGCTTCCGCGCGCGCACCCCGCGGCGCCGAGCCACGTCTCGGCGCTGATGTCGGGCGTCATGCTCAAGGTCGCGATCTACGGCATCCTGCGCTTCGCCTTCGACCTCCTGGCCCCGCTCTCCGGGCCCCTCCCGTCCTCATGGGGATGGACGGTGCTCGTCGTGGGCACGAGCTCGGCCGTGCTCGGTGTGCTCTACGCGCTCCAGCAGCACGACATCAAGCGCCTGCTCGCATTCCACAGCGTCGAGAACATCGGGATCATTCTCATCGGGGTGGGGCTGGCGATGATTCTGTGGCGACGGGAAGGAGCGGGCGGAGTCATCGCAACCGTCGCACTCACTGCCGCCCTTCTTCACACGATCAACCACGCGGCATTCAAGGGTCTCCTCTTCCTCGGTGCGGGCAGCGTCATCTGCCGCACGCACGTCCGCAACATGGAGGAGCTCGGCGGGCTGGCCCGACGAATGCCGTGGACGGCAGGGCTGTTCCTGCTCGGAGCCGTCGCGATCTCGGCGCTGCCGCCGCTCAACGGATTCGTCAGCGAGTGGCTCACCTTCCAGGCCCTCCTGGGCGGCGCCAGCCGCTTCCACGGCCCCCCCGGGCTCGTTATCGTCTTCTCCGCGGCGATGCTGGCGCTCACGGGAGGCCTCGCCGCTGCCTGCTTCGTGAAGGCGTTCGGCGTTACGTTCCTTGGGCGCCCGCGAACGCCCCAAGCCGAGCACGCCACCGAGGCGCCGCCGTCGATGATCGCCGGCATGGTTTGGCTCGGGGCGCTGTGCGTGGCCCTCGGTGTCGCGCCGGG
>JADGOA010000261.1 GCA_017883215.1 Thermoanaerobaculia bacterium
TCGGTACCCCACTCCCCTTGCATCCCCTCGCCCCGCGGACGTTCGTACAGCGTGGTTGAGCGCGCTCGCGCCGCGGGGCGAGGGGACCGAGCCCGGGACTCTGCTCCGCGACGGAGCGTTTCAGTCAGCGCGTATGCCCCTGCCGGGGTGCACGGCTGTACGAGCGATCCGCATCCGATTTCTGCGCAGCCTCTCAGGACGACGGAGCCCCCCGCCTCACAATACGATCGTGTACGCCAGCGTTCGCAGATCGGGCATGCGGTCGAGGTAGACGTGGCCGTCGGTGTGGTCGATCTCGTGCTGAAAGATCCGCGCGGTGAACCCACTCACTCCGATGTCGATCGCTTCGCCGTCGTGATCGATGCCGCGCACCTTCAGCTTCTTGTAGCGGGGAACCTCGCCGCCGAGAAACGGGACGCTGAGGCAACCCTCGAAGTCGGTGACCTTCTCGGTTCCGATCGGCTCATATGTGGCGTTGAACATCGCGCCGATGCCGACCTTCGGCACGCCGCGCTTCTTCGCCACGCGCTCGTGGACCTCGAATACGAACACGCGAAGCGGCAGGTGGACCTGGGGGCCGGCCAGGCCGACGCCCTCGTAGGCGTGCATCGTCTCGACCATGTCGTCGATGAGCTCGCGGAACTTGCCGGCCTTGATGTCGGCGACCTCGACGTCGGAGGCTCGCTCGCGGAGAACAGGATGCCCGAGGCGGGACACTTTCAGAATCGACATGGCGTCAGTTTATCGGGGGTCGGGGGTCGGAGGTCGGATCCCTGCTGATGACCGATCCCTTCTTCTCCTACTCGCTACTCGCTACCCGCGCAGCCCTCGTCCAACCTTCCTGCTCGGTGAGCAGCGGCAGGCGGCGCATCCAAAGTGCGAACCCGAAGGCGGCGCAGGTCAGTAGCGCGCCGGCGTAGAACGCGCCCGATGCTTTGGCTACGTCGTAGAAGAAGCCGGAGACGATCGGACCGAGAAAACGCGCCAGCGAGCCGACGCCGGCGGCCAGGCCGAGCATGCTGCCATGCTCCTTCGCCGGCGACGCTTGCGTCACCATCGACGTGAGCGACGGATAGCAGAGCCCCTGGCCGACGGCGATGAAAAAGGCGATCAGGTAGAGCAGCGAAACGCGATACACCAACGGCACCATGACCAGTCCGATCGTGAACGCGGCCGCGCCGATGGCCACGAGACTCCGCTCGCCGACGGCGCGAGCCAGCCGGCCGATCAGACCGCCTTGGATGACCGCCACGATCACGCCCATGAAGAGAAACAGGTAGGCCATGTCGATCTGCTGGAAGTGAAAGCGATCGCGTGCATGCAGGGTGACGCTGGTCTCCATTCCCGCCACTGCCAGGAGCGTCAGGAAGAGCGACACCATGATGGCCAGCAGCATCTTGTGGCGGCTCATCTCCGACCAGACGCGGCGGTCGAACTGCGGCGGAATGCCGGTGCGAACGGTGGTATCGGGCGGCTTCGATTCCGCGAGGACGAACAGGGCGATCATCAGCGCACAGAGCGAGAGCGCCGACGCCGCCATGCCCGGAATGAGATTCCCGGAGTAGCCGTGATGAATCCCCACCGAGGAGAGGATGCCGCTCAGTGGCGGCCCGAGAATGAAGCCCATCCCGAATGCGGCACCGATGAGCCCCATCCCTTTGGCCCGGTTCTCGGGCGTGGTCGTGTCGGCGATGTAGGCCTGTGCCGTCCCGATGTTCGCTCCACCCGCTCCGGCGATGATGCGCGACGCGAACAGGAGCACCAGGCTGTGCGCGATGCCGAATAGAAAGTAGCCGACGCAGCTGGCGGTCAGGCTGATCAGGATCACCGGGCGGCGGCCGACGCGGTCCGAGAGCCGCCCCCACACAGGGGCGAAGAAGAACTGCATGATCGAGTAGACGCCGACCACGGCACCGACCATCGTCCCGCTCGCGCCGTATTCGCGCGCGTAGAACGGGAGGAATGGAATCACCATCCCGAAGCCGATCAGGTCGATGAAAACCGTCAGAAAGAGTACGAGGAGCGAGGACTTGCGCATCTGGACCGCGGAGTCTACCGGAGTCCTGAGCCCCGAGTGGTCACGAGGTTTCGAGGATGCGAGGTTACGAGGACGGCGCTCGGGTGGCGGACCCAGCAACCCCGTGACGTCGCGACCGGGCTAAGTACCTGCTCGTTCGCTCGATGGCCGCTTCCGCTCGCGATAAACTCACGCCGCCCATGCCCTGCCGCCTCGTCCTCTTCGACATCGATGGAACTCTGATCACCGACCGCGGAGCGGCGCGCGAGGCATACGACACCGCCATCCGCGAGGTCTACGGCTACTCGGGCGACCTGCACCGGTACGACTTTTCGGGACGTACCGATCCGCAGATCACGCACATGGTCCTGGGTGCCGCAGGTTTGTCCGATGACGAGATCGACGCGTGCCTGCCGCGCCTGTGGGAGATCTACCTCGCCAATCTGGCGCGCAACGCCACCCCGGAACGCGTACAGACGCTTCCCGGCATCGCCGATCTGGTGGACGAGCTGAGCGGGCGCAGTGACGTGCTGCTGGCGCTGCTCACCGGCAACATCGAACCGGGAGCGCGGCTCAAACTCGCCGCGGCCGACTTGAACCGCTACTTCTCGTTCGGCGCATTCGGCAGCGACTCGCCGCGTCGGGAGGACCTTCCACCGATTGCCGTCGAACGGGCCTCCGCCTTCGACAGGCACCGCTTCAGTGGCCGCGACGTCGTCATCATCGGCGACACCATCTATGACATCCGCTGCGGTAACCCTTACGGCGCGACCACAATCGCCATCGCATCGGGGAAAACGGCGGCCGATACCCTGCTGGCCGAGAATCCTCACCATTTCTTCTCCTCGGCCGCCGATCGCGGCGGGCTTCTCGCCGCGATCCTGGGACACGATGAGTCGTCGTAAGATCCTCTGTCGCCCCCGCCGACACGCCGCCGCTGATTTTCTCAACGCTGCGAACTTCGACAAGCGATCCCGTTCGCGCGATCGTGGAATGCGTCTTCCCGCGCACACGCTGACGCGGCGCGACGCCTAACTCCTTAGCACCACATCGCTTCGCGGGACTCGCGGAGACGCCCCGCCACGGCGGGCCTCCGCGCCGGCCAGCACTCGAGTGATGCAGCACACACCTTCTCGCCCGTCGCCACCACCATTGAGCAGTTCACGCGGTTACGGTAATTCGTCCGCTCGCGCGCGACACTGCATCAGCGAACAACGCATAGAAACTCAACACCCCGGTCATGCGAAAACCATCCGCCAGAATCGACTCATTCGTTCAACCCAGAGGTGCCGAGCAACGCCGGATCAAAGCTCTGGTCATTCACATCCGCAAATTCGCCAAGTCGAAGTGAACTCACCCGCCCCACGCGTCGTGGGGCACAGGGGGCGGCCGAGAAGCCGTCCGCAGGAGCGATAAAAAGATGTCGAAAGGGATGCTCTACGACGCCACGCTCTGCATCGGCTGTCTCGAATGCGAGAAAGCCTGCGCCACAACAAACAAGCTGCCGTACGACGAGAAGCTCGAAAAGCAGAAGAAGACCAACGAGTACAAGTTCACCTACGTCGCCGTGAACACGGTGAAATCCGAGGACAAATACATGCGCCGGATGTGCATGCACTGTGTCGACCCGGCCTGTGCCTCGGTCTGCCCTGTCGGCGCTCTCGAGAAAACGAAGCTCGGCCCGGTCGTCTACGACGCCGGCAAGTGCATGGGCTGCCGTTACTGCATGATCGGCTGCCCGTACAACATCCCGAAATACGAGTGGAGCAAGAAGATCCCCACCGTCAAGAAGTGCATCATGTGCAGCGATCGCGTCGCCGCGGGCGGCCAGACCGCCTGCTCCGAAGCCTGCCCCACGGGCGCCACGATCTTCGGCGAGCGCGAGGAGCTTCTGGCCGAAGCGCACAAACGCCTTCGCGAGAATCCCTCCGCGTATGTCAACCACGTCTACGGCGAGACTGAGCTCGGCGGGACGTCGTTGCTGATGCTCTCCTCGGTTCCATTCGAGCAGTTCGATCTGAAGCCGTTCGCGAACCAGCCGCTGCCGCAGCTGACCGGCAACGCGCTCTCCCACATTCCCGACATCGTCACCGTCGGAGCCACCGCGCTCGGCGGCGTCTACTGGATCACCAACCGCCGCGATGCGGTTGCCGCGGCCGAGGCCCGCGATCGCAACCAGCAGAAGGACGAAAAGTGAGGACTGCCATGAACATGACCATTCCTAAAATCACCTTCTGGCGGGCGCTGCTCGTCATCATCCTCGTGGCTGGCGCCTACGCCACCTGGGTGCGCATCTTCCACGGCCTCGGTGGATCGACGAACCTGTCCGATCAGTTCCCGTGGGGACTCTGGATCGGCTTTGACATCCTCTGCGGGGTCATGCTCGCAGCCGGCGGCTTCACCCTCATGGCCGCCGTACACATCCTCAACATCAAGAAGTACGAGCCCATCTCCCGGCCGGCGGTTCTGACGGCGTTTCTCGGATACATCCTGGTCGTCAGCGCGCTCATGTTCGACCTCGGCAAGCCGTACAACATCTGGCATCCCATCGTGATGTGGCAGCCCCGGTCGGTGATGTTCGAGGTCGGTTGGTGCGTGATGCTGTACACCACCGTGCTCTCGCTGGAGTTCGCCCCCATCATTTTCGAGCGGCTGCGGTTCGAGAAGCCGCTGCGCATCCTGCGCATGATCTCCGTCCCGCTCTTCATTCTCGGCGTGATCCTCTCCACGCTGCACCAGTCCTCACTGGGCAGCCTCTACCTGATCGTTCCGGGCAAGCTCTATCCGCTCTGGTACACGCCGCTTCTGCCGGTGCTGTTCTTCCTCTCGGCGCTCGCCGTCGGCATGGCCATGACGATCTTCGAGTCGACGATGTCGGCGCGGCACTTCGATCATGCGCTGGAAGCGCCGCTGATCCGGGGGCTGGGTCGCGGTCTGCTGGTGACGCTGCTGCTGTACGCGGTGATTCGGTTCCAGGACCTGATCCGCACCGGCAGATTCTCCTTCGCGCTGCTGTCGAATTACGAAGCGGCGATGTTCTGGGTGGAAGTCTCGCTCTCGCTGCTGATCCCGATCGTCCTGTTGTTCATCCCCAGGGTTCGCGCGAACGCGATCGCCCTGTACATCATCTCGACCCTCGTGATCGCTGGTTTCGTCGTCAACCGACTCAACATCGCCATGACGGGGATGGAACGCTCGGCCGGCGTGCACTACGTGCCGCGCTGGAGCGAGGTGGCAGTGACGCTGAGCATCGTCGGCGTCGGCATCGTGATCTTCACACTCTGCGTGAAGTACCTGCCGATCTTCGAACATCAGCCCGCCAAACGCGAGGAGCGG
>JADGOA010000262.1 GCA_017883215.1 Thermoanaerobaculia bacterium
ATGGGCGGCATCATCGGGTCGGGTATCTTCATCAACCCGTATGTCGTGGCGCGACAGGTCCAATCCGTCGCGCTGATCCTGGGCGCATGGATCGCCGGCGGGGTCATCGCCCTGCTCGGCGCATTCGTATACGCCGAGCTGGCCGCGCGACGCCCCGAGGCCGGCGGACAGTACGCCTACCTGCGCGATGCCTACCACCCGGCCGTCGCCTTCCTCTACGGCTGGGGGCTGCTCCTCGTCATCCAGAGCGGCGGCATGGCCGCCGTGGCCGTGACGTTCGCGCGGTACACCATCGAGCTCACCCGCCTCGCGATTCCCGACTGGCTTCTGGCGACGATCACGCTGCTGATCCTGACGATCGTGAACTGTCTGGGAGTGCGCAGCGGGAGCAACACCCAGACTGCGCTGATGCTGCTCAAGCTCGTGGCCATCGCCATGCTCGTCGCGGCCGGCGCGCTCCTGATTCCGCAATCGCGATTTGCACTGCGCTCGGCCATCGATGCCGCCCCTTCCGGCAATCTGCTGTTTCGATTCGGCGCGGCGATGACCCCGGTGATGTTCGCGTACGGCGGATGGCAGACGGCGAGCTTCATGTCGGCGGAGCTCCGACAGCCGCGGCGCGACCTCGCCATCGGCCTCCTGGCCGGCGTGGCCGGAGTGATCGCGGTGTACGTTTCGGTGAACGTGGTCTGCCTGCGCGCGCTCGGCGTCGACGGGCTGGCCGCGACGACAACGCCCGCGACAGCCGTGATGCGGCTGGCCCTCGGCGATCGCGGTGCGACGCTCATCGCGCTCGGGATCGCGATCTCGACGCTCGGCTTTCTCAGCCAGAGCATGCTCACCGCGCCGCGGGTCTACTACGCGATGGCTGCCGACGGCCTGTTCTTTCGCGCCGTCGCCAGGATCAACGAGAAAACGCGCGTGCCGGCCGTCGCCATCGCCCTCCAGGGCGTCGTCGCCGTGGTGATCGCGCTTTCCGGTACGTACGAGCAGATCCTCAGCTACGTCGTCTCCATCGATTTCATTTTCTTCGGACTGACCGGCCTCGCCCTTTTCATCTTTCGCCGGCGCGACGCGACGGCCGTGCCATTCCGCGCTCCGGGACATCCATTCACGACCGGCGTCTTCGTCATCGCGTGCTGGATGGTGGTCATCGGCACGGTGGCAAAGGCACCGCTGAACAGCGCGATCGGGATCGGCATCCTTTTCGCGGGGCTGTTCGCGTACCTGTTCTGGGCGAAAGGAGGGCGGCATGCCATGTGATCACGTAGATCCAAAGGATGTGATCGAGCTCGCCGAGGGTGCGCTGCGCGACCGCGGGCTCTCAGAGGAGAGGTGGAGCGGGGCGAAGTTCCGCCACGGCGAGAATCCGCAGCGGGCGATGTGGGCGTCGGTGGTGATCGAGGTCGAGCGGCGCGGAGGGCAGTGGGTCGTCACCCGCCTCGACCGGAACAAAGAGCCGATTCCTGAAAGTGAAACCGGGCTGCAGATGATCGTGCCACCGGCGTGTTGATGCCGGCGCGAACCGGTCCAGGTGGTCGGAGCTCGGGGCTCGTGGGTCGGAGGCAAGCAAGGCGCTCCCGACCCCTGACCGCCGACATCCGACCCCTTTTCGGCAGAACCGATCTTCTCAGGCCGTGTGCTCTTCCTGCAGGACCACGCCGGAATCGCTGAGGACGCGCCAGAGGTCCGCCGACTGCAGCCGCAGACAGGCCGAGAGCGCAGGGTCGCTACCCGCTACCCGCTACCCGCTCGTAGTAGTAGTCGGCGGCGGTGAGGTGTCGGTCGACGGCGGTGGCGCGCTCGTGTTTGTCGATGGTGGCGGCTGCGTGCTGCGGTTCCGCTCGCCCTCGCGATTCCGGTCGCGGTCGCTGGTTGTGGTGGTCGCAGGTGGCGCCGTGTCGGTCGACGGCGGAGGAGGCACGTTCGTGTCGGTCGTCGGGAAGCCTCCCGTCAACGTTGAATTGGATGGCTGCGGCATCCCTTCCATCGAGGTCGGTGGGGCCGTGTCGATGGCGATCGGATTGCCGAACTGGTCGACCGCGGCCGGGGGCGGCGCCTGCGGTGCGTGAAGCGGACAGGGATTGGTCGGCTGCGTCCCCTCCTTGAACGCCTCGTTCACGACCACGTTGACGGGGCACTGAGCCACGGCCAGGCCGCCGCTCGTCTCGTCGATTTGCGTGAAGGTGATTCCCGGCGGGACCGCGAAGTCGACGTTCGGCTGCCCCGCCGTCTGCGCCAGCATGTACCGGGCCCAGATCGGTGCTGCAGCATCGCCTCCGGCCAGCCCGGTCGGGGTGTTGTCGTCGAAGCCGACCCAGGTCAAGGTCAGGGTCTGCGGCGTGAAGCCGATGAACCACGCATCGCGCTTGTCGTTGGTCGTTCCGGTCTTTCCGGCGGCGACGTTCTTGAATCCCATCCTGCGAACGACATGTGCGGTCCCGCGGTCGATCGGCCCCTTCATCACCGTGGCCATGATGAAAACGTCGCGAGCCGGAAAGACCTGCACCGGCTTGACGGCATCGCCGGCGGAGATCAGCCTGCCGCGATCGTTGGTGACGAAGCGGATGGCGCGCAGCGGAAGGCGTGAGCCGAGGCGCGCGATGGTGGAATACGCATCGGCCATCTGAATCGGAGGGATGTCGACGGCACCGAGCAGGATCGCGGGATTGTCCTGCAGTTCCTCCTGCACGCCCAGAGTTCTGGCGGTCTTGAAGATCGGCTCGAGCCCGCAGGCGAGGCCGATGCGGACCGAAGCCGAGTTCAGCGACTGTTCGAGCGCCTCCTGAACCGTGACGGTGCCGTGGTACTCGTCCCCGTAGTTGTGAGGCGCCCAGTCCGCGGCGAACCTCCGCTTGAGGACGAATCGCGTGTCGCTGACGAGCGTTGCCGGGGTGATGTTCTGTTGTGACAGGCTCGGCTCGAACGCGGTGAGATAGACGAACGGCTTGAATAGCGATCCCACCTGCCGCTTCGCGTAGAGGGCCCGGTTGAACTGATTCACGTCGTAGTTGCGGCCGCCGACCAGCGCGCGAATCTCGCCGGTAGGGACATCCACTGAGATCATGACCCCCTGCAGGACATGTTGCGGGTCGGTCCGGCGGAGGCGCCGATTGCTGCGTTCCAACCCTTCCAGTCCTGCTTCCATCGTGCGCGTCGCGGTGTCCTGCGCGGCGAGGTCGATGGCCGTGAAGATCTCCAGCCCTCGTCCTTTGACGTCCTTGATACCGTAGTCCTGCGCCATCTCCTGCAGCACGCGATCGACGTAGAACGGGATCGACGCCAAGCCGGTGCGCTCGCGGAACGGCTTCCGCGGGAGTGGCGTGGCGATGGCTTTGTCGTACGCCGCCTGGTGGATCTTCCTGTTCCTCAGCATCAGGCCGAGGACGGTGTTGCGCCGCGCCAGCGCCGCATCGGGATGGGTGAACGGTGAGTAGTTGTTCGGGCCGCGGACCATCGCCGCCAGCAGCGCCGCTTCCGGCACCGTGATCTCGGAGACCGGCTTGCCGAAATAAAAATGCGATGCCTCGCCGACGCCGATGATCGAAATGGAGCGATTGCGCCCCATGTAGATGTCGTTGAGGTAAGCCTCGAGGATCTCCCGCTTCGAATACCGGGCGTCGAGGATCACGGCCATGAAGGCTTCGACGATCTTCCGCTTGAACGTCCGCTCGCTGGTCAGGTAGTAGTTCTTCACGAGCTGCTGCGTCAGCGTGGAGGCGCCCTGCGCGACACCGCCGGCGCGCACGTTGCGGAACATGGCGCGGAAGATCCCGATCGGATCGACTCCCGGGTGGTGCCAGAACCTCACGTCCTCGGTCACGATGACGGCATCCTGCAGCTGCTGCGGAATCTGATCGAGCTTCACCGGGCGGCGGTTCTCGAGCTGGTCGCTGAGGATGGACGTCAGCAGTTCCGGTTCGACTGCTGCATCCGAGACGGCGCGGCCATCCCGCAGCGAGGCGACGCCCGCGACAATGCCGCCGTTGAAGGTGACCCGGATCGGCTGGGCGGCGTATGGCCCGCTGGGATGCGTGAAGGCGCGGGTGTAGATGTCGATGGCTCCCCGCGTCGAGTTGTAGTCGCCCGGTTGCGCCACGGAAGCGATGCTCCGATAGCCGAGGCGGTTGAGCTTGTCGATCAGATCATCGGGCTGCAGCGGTAAGCTGGCGCGCAGCGGCGTCAGATCGGTGAAGATGCGCGTGGGGAGCGACAGGCGCCGCAACTCGAACCGCCCCACCGACTGTTTGTAGACGTAGACGGACAACGCCGTGACCGCGACCAGTCCCACCACGACGACGATGGAGACGACGCGAAAGACCGTCCGGCGCTGCGGCAGCCTCGGTGTGTAGTTCGGCATTCGGTGTCACTGTACGACGAGCGCAAGATTGCGCCCGCCACCCTTTCCCGCACGCCGGTACGAATGGAAGTTCGATCCCTCGCAACGCGTGCAGATCTGCGAGTCGAAAATGTTCTCCTCGTTGAAACCGCGCTGCAGGAGGATGTCCCTCGTGACGGCGGCGACATCGATGTGAGGTTTCGCGTGAGTGCGGTCGACGTAGCGCTCGAATCCTTCGAATGCTTCGGTGAACTCCCGCACGACTTCCTCCCCCACCTCGAAACAACAGGCCCGGATCGACGGACCGAGGTACGCGCGCGCAGCCGCCGCTGCGAATGCGCTGGAGCGCTCGAGAGCGTCGATGGTTTCGGAGGTGATGTTCTGCAAGGTTCCGCGCCAGCCGGAGTGGACGTTCGCGATGACCGAATGGGCAGGATCGATCATCGCGACGGGGAGGCAGTCTGCAACCTTGATACCGAGGGCGACGCGACGATCAGCGCTCCAGAGGGCGTCACAGGCGTCGCTTTCACGCCATCGCCGTTCGTGCTGCACGCGGCGCACGGTGGCGCTATGGACCTGAAAGCAGGTGACGAGCGAGGTCTCGAGTCCGAAACGCTGGCGAATGAACACGCTCATCGTCTGCGACAGCTCGTCGGTGATCCGTCCTGCGCAGTCGATGCTCGTATAGAAAACCGCGCATCCACTCGGGACGGACGGGGCGACGGCAATGCGCCCGAACGGACTCTCTTCGATCTGAAAACCACCCATGTTGCGCGGCGGATTGTGCAAGCAGCATGCTGCGCCGCGCAACCCGCTCCCCTTCACGTGTCGATGAGATGTCGCGCCACCCAATTCGCCAACCCGGATTCCGGATTCAAGAACAAGAAGAGGCCGAGGCCGGAGATCGTGATGCCGGCCAGAGCCAGACCCCACGCTTCCATCGAGACTCCATGAAGTGCCCCTGTTACGACGCGATCGCTCGGATTTCGTTGATGCGTGACCG
>JADGOA010000263.1 GCA_017883215.1 Thermoanaerobaculia bacterium
ACACCTTCGCGGGCACCACTCACGGGGACGGCGGCGCCGGCGAGGCCGGAGCCTGGTTCACCAGCTCGGTGAACTCGAAGAGTGGCGTGGAGAGATACCGCTCTCCCGTGCTCGCCAGAACGGCGACGACACGCTTGCCCGGCCCGAGCTCCTTCGCCAGCTGGATCGCCGCCCACGTCACGGCTCCCGAGGAGATGCCGACGAAAATGCCCTCCTCCTTGGCCAGCCGGCGCGTGGTGGTGACGGCATCGTCGTAGGTCACGTCGATGACGCGGTCCACGACCTTGGCGTTGTAGATCGACGGCACCATGCCGGCGCCGATACCCTGGATCTTGTGCGGGTTGTGAGCACCACCCTTCAACACCTGCGACTCGACCGGCTCGACCGCTGCGATGAGAACCGAGCCGAGCTCCTTTTTCAGCACCTCTCCGACGCCGGTCACGGTTCCTCCGGTGCCGACCCCGGCGACGAACGCGTCGACCTTGCCGCCGCTGTCCGCCAGGATCTCGCGCGCCGTCGTCTCGCGATGGACCTTCACGTTGGCCGGATTGTCGAACTGGCGCGACAACCAGGCCCCGGGCGTCTTCGCCGCGTACTCCTCCGCCAGGCGCTGCGATTCCTTGATGCCCTTCGGACCGGGAGTGAGGATCAGCTCTGCGCCCAGGGCCTGCGGGAGCTTTCGCCGTTCCACCGACATCGTGTCGGGCATGAACAACGTGCAGTGGTACCCGCGCGCTGCGGCCACGAACGCCAGGCCGATCCCGGTGTTTCCGCTCGTCGCCTCCACGATCGTGCCACCCGGCTTCAGCTCGCCGGAACGCTCCGCCTCGTTGATCATCGACACTGCGATGCGGTCCTTGACCGACGAGAGCGGGTTGAACGACTCGATCTTCACGTCCACTTCGGCGATGCCCTCTGGAACGATGCGATTGAGCCTGACCATCGGCGTGTTTCCGACGGTTTCCGTGATGTCGTTGTAGATCCTGCCGTGCATCTCAGCCTCCTTGTCGGGCATGAGGCATGGGGTGGTATGGGGCATGAGTGGGGAACCGCGCCCAGCTGGCGCCTTCACTCATGCCTCATGCCCCATGCCTCATGCCCATGTCCATGCCCGTTTCGCCCAACTAAAAACGGACCCGGCTTTCGCTCGGGTCCGATTCGCGTGGCGTGTTTGCGACTTCCTCAAGTCACCCGTCGCGCGACCGGATGTGCGCCGCAACAGCAACAGGTGATCACAGCTCCGTTCGGGTTTTTCACTGGCCGCGAATCCTACACCGCTGCAGCTTCGCCGAGATATCGATAGCCTATCTTGGCGACCGCGACAATCACTGCATTGTCGGTGCCGACCGCCTTCTGCAGCTTGCGGCGCAGACGCGTCACGTGGGTGTCGACCGTGCGGCTGTTCAGGTTCAGGTCGACCCGGTAATTCCAGACGCGTGAGAGCAGCTCGTCGCGCGGAACGACCCGCTCCTTGTTCCTGAACAGGTACATCAGAAGGTCGAACTCCTTCGGCGAGAGCTTGAGTTTCTGATTTCTCGCGGTGGCTTCGCGCGTGGCGGGATCGAGGCGGATGGTGTGGTCTTCGCAGACCGATCGCGTCGATCCGGCTGCCACTTCACTCCTCCGCATGACTGCGTCGATCCGGGCGAACAGCTCCTGTACACCGAAGGGCTTGGTGACGTAATCGTCCGCTCCGCCGCGCAGGCCCCGCACCTTGTCGGTCTCCTGACTGCGAGCCGTCAAGAGGATGACCGGCGTCCGGGAGATCTTGCGGATGTGGTCGAGCACCTCGAAGCCGCTCCGCTTCGGAAGCATCAGGTCGAGCAGGACCAGGTCCGGATTGTCGGAATGAAACAGCCGGATGGCTTCGTCGCCGTCGGCCGCCACGACAGTCTCGTAGTTTTCGTGTCGCAGGTTGATCTCGAGCCCTTGTCGAAGGCCGGCCTCGTCCTCGACGATCAGAATCTTCGCCATCGTTTCCCCCTCGCGATTAACGAGTGTACGCATGAACCCACATGGGAGTTTCTCAGAACGGTTCAGGTATATGGACAAGATTCGCGACTGATTTGTTCTCGCTGGCTGACGCGCGTGGGAAAAGCAGCCTGAAAGTCGACCCCGTCCCCCGCGAAGACTCTACCTCCACCCGCCCTCCGTGGGAGGCGACAATCTGCTGTACCAGCGTGAGGCCGAGGCCGGCGCCGCGGCGGGTCTGAGTGTCGGAGAACTGGGCCCGGTAGTAGGGGTCGAAAATCCGGGTCATCTCCCTGGCGTCGATCCCCACACCGCGGTCCGTCACCTCGACCACGATCAGCTCGGGCGTCTGCCGCAGGACCACGGCGATGGCCTTGTCGTCGCCCGAATACTTGATGGCGTTGTCGATCAGGTTCAGCACGGCGCGGGAAACGGCCTCGCGGTCCCACAGCTGCTCTTCGATGGTGTCGTCCATCTGCAGTGCGACCGTGAACCCCTTGCTGCGAATCCACGATTCGTACGTCGAGATCAGACTCACCACCAGGTCGCGCGGATAGACCGGCGTGAGTGCCAGGGCCTTGGCGTGGCGGTGCCGCATGCGCGCCACGTCGAGGACGTTCTCGACCAGATGCGACAGATGCAGGACCTCGCGGAGGATCGACTCTTCGATCTGATCCCGCTCGTCTTTGCTCAGCTTCGTTCCGCCGCGCCGGAGCGTTTCCGCCCCCAGGCGGATCATCGCCAGCGGCGTCCGCAGCTCGTGCGACACGTTCGCGATGAGCGCCCCGCGGAGCTTCATCGTCTCCGCTTCCTTGTTCAGGCCGCGCATGCTGAGAAACGCTCCCAGGCCGGTGAGCGCCAGGGCCACGAAGCTCAGCACGAAGCTGATCAGGCGCTGGTTCTCCCACCCGCTGCCGATGTAGGAGGTCCTGACGATGGCGCGGACGGCATAGGCGTCCATCGGCTTGGCGAGCTTCGAGAAGAAGCAGAAGCCATCCGCAAGCCGGACCAGCCCCTGGACACGCGGCGCCTTGACGATGGCCGTGTCTGCCTGCGGCTGGTCATTCAACGCATCGGAAGGCGTGCGGACGAGCGGCTGCTGCCTCACCGAGGGGCGCACGCGCTCGATGAGCCGGCTCGAGTCGTACGTGTAGCGGATGGTCCCGCTGGAGGTGTAGAACTCGCGCGAGCTCGTCTGCGGCCGCCTGGCCGCCTTGTCCTGGATCTCGCTCACGTAGAGCGAGCTCGCCGGATCGGCGTCCGGGACGTAGATGGCCGAGACGATCCAGTTGTAGTGGTTGATCCACTCCTGGAGCGACACCACGTCGGGCGCGGAGCTGCGGCGCTCGATCTGCTGCCATTCGTCCGAAGCGCCCCCGATCTCGCTGTGGATCGCGGCGTCGGTGCGGCGCGCGGTGATCTCCGCGGCGTAGCCGGCGTACTGGATGGCCAGCGTGCTGGCACCGCGCTGCATCCGCTCGGAGAGCTGGTACGAGCGCCAGGCCAGCACGCCCAGGCCGGCGGCGATGATCAGGAACGGCAGGAGGATGGAGACGCGGTCCCGGCGCTCGCCCGATTGGGGCAGCGGGTTCAACTTCGTCAGCAGCTCGTGCAGCATTTCGCGGTCGCTATGGTTGCGACGCCGCGACGCCCGAATGACTTTGAGCGAGATGCGCGGCGATGATCTTGTCGATCTGCGCTTTCGGATACGGGTCGAGCTTCAGCTCCACCTTCCGGTACGCACCTCGCCGCTGAATGATCATGAACAGAGTCCCCGTCTCCTTCACGTCCGCCAGCGCCTGCTTGAACTCCTTGGCGCCGCTGGACGCGATCGACCGGCCGTTCACGGCGATGATGCGGTCGCCTGCCTTCAGGTCGACGCGCGCCGCAGGCCCATCCGGCAGGATGGCTTTGATGATGATTCCCGGGTGCAGCTCCACGATCTGCGCACCCAGATACCGGCGGCCGGAAAGCATGTGCCGGATCTCCTGCTCGCATTCGCGTGCGGAGGAGCTGCAATGCTGCGGAGGCTCCTGCGCGTACGCCGTCGCGCTCGCAAGGAGCAGGACGGCAATGGTCGATCGAGCAATTCGGGAGTTCATCGGAACCGGGGTCCACTCTGGCCGACCTGAATGTAGTGCATCAGCGCGAGGTGCCGATTACAAATCGGAAAATCTCACATGAATTCCCTGTCAGGAAAGGTGTTAGCACGCCTTTCAGCCTTCAAAGCGGAGCGTACCGAACGCGGCGGTGACGTGAAAATCCGCCGGCGTCTTCATCGTCGGCTGCCACGCAAGGTACTCGTCGCCGAGGTTGGGATGCCGGTCGATCCGGAAGAAGTTCCCCCGCCAGCTCTCCCCGCTGCGCGGCATGGCGGCTGAGAGAGCGTCGAACGGCACTCGGACGACCGTCTCGACCGTCATGATGCCGCTCGATTCCGACACCTTCCGGACCCCTGCGAAAAGCCGCTTGCAGTCCCATCCGCGGTCGGCACGCATGGTCGAGCGCACCCCCTCGGGCGACTCGATGCGGGCGTCGAACGTCGTGCCGAGGAGGTTGACCTCGATCTCGAAATACTCGGCTGCCGTGCGCGGCGCGAGAAACATCTCCACCACGTCCTCTTCGTACAAGGGAGCGTCGTGCGCCAGGTGGGTCGCCACCGAATGGTCGTCTGCCCCGGAGAAAACCAGCGTGAGATAGTCGTAGTCGAAGTACGCAGCAAGGGCGGTGGAGAGCCGCGGCGGGGCGGCATCGATCGCGCTCCGCAGTCGGACACTGCCGGCCTGGGGTGGAATCGCCCACGGATCTTCGATCGAGAATTCCGCGCGCCGCACCACGAACGTCTCGGCCATCGCGGAACATGATAAGTCCTGAGTCCTGGTCTTCCTTGGCGTACCGTATGCACCTCGACCGCCGGGACGATGGTGGATCACGAACTCGATGAACTGAAGCGCGAGTTTCTCGCGGAAGCAGACGACAAGGTGCGCGAGATGCGTGCAGCGCTCGGCCTCGGCGGTACGCCGGAGTCACTCGACCGGCTCGTCTATCTGGCCCATCAGCTGAAGGGCTCCGGCGGAAGTTACGGCTATTCCGCGATCTCCGCCAATGCCGCTGAAATCGAAAAATCGATCGAGAAGATTGCGACGGGAGGAGCGGCATTCGCCGATGTGGAGCACGCCCTCCGGCAACGCCTCGCAAACCTCGGGTCGGCCATCGAGAAGTCGACTCGTGAGCTGTCGGCCGCCAACGCGTGAGGCTCGCTTTTCCATCCTGAGAGGTTGTGCGGAAATCGGGAACGGGCGATACGAAGCCTGTCTTTTCACCACAGAGACACAGAGGACACAGAGAAAGAAAGGCAGAG
>JADGOA010000264.1 GCA_017883215.1 Thermoanaerobaculia bacterium
CAGATCGAGAAGAATGATGTCCGGATGATGAATGGTCAGCGCCCGCTGCCCTTCCGCCCCATCACCGGCCAGCAGAACCTGGAATCCGCGCTGCCGGAGGGCGGCAGCGAGCATTCCCCGAAGCGGGAGATCGTCGTCGATGACGAGCACCCTCTTCTTCCCGACCTCCGCGAGCCGCCTGGCGCCGCTCCCGCTCTGTGGCTGGACTTCGTTCATGTGAGATCCATTCTACCCACGGCCGAGTTCGATCTCCGTGATGCACGAGGCGAGCCTGTCATCCCGAGCCGCGAAGACGGCGAGGGATCCCCCGCACTCCCGGGATGGCGGGGGATTCCTCGCCGCGCTTCACCCCTCCGGGGTTCCGCCGGCTCGGAATGACAGTGTTCATTTCCGCTCCACCGGCGCACGCGCCGTCAACCGGCTCGGGATGACGCGGCGCCGTTTTGACTCCAGGGAGTGCGGGCGGGACGCCCGCACTCCTTAAGCGCCGCGCTCAGAACAGATCGCCGTCGCCCATCGTGTAGTAGCTCTCGCGGAGGCGCTCGATGGCATCAGGCTCCATGAACGTCGCGGCAATCATCGACAGACCCTGGGGCTCATCCCTTCTGATGAATCCGAGATCATCGAGGATCGCGCTGAACCAGGCCGGCCGCGGAGGGAACCATCCTTCGAGGAGGTTCACCGGATACTGCGGCACGACATGCCTGAGCACCATCTCCACCGCGCCGGGATGGCGCCGGTCGAACAGCGCATCTCCCAGGCTGAACCGGCCCTCCCTGATCCGAAAGACAATCCACCCCACCAGACGGCGCCAGCGCCGCACGGCCACGACGATGTAGGGGGCGCCGGGGCAGTCGAGATAGCGCCACTGGACGTACGACCGATCGCGTCGCGTGAGGAAGCCATAGTCCGCCCATGTGCGCTCGAACAGCTCGTCCCACTCGTCAGTGAGCCGCTTCACGAGCTCGAATTGATATCCACGCAGCCGTCGGGCCCAGAGCACCTTCGGCATCGGATCAGTTCTCAGGTCCCTGGAAAGGTATGGGACCGGCTCGACGACCTGTCCCCGGAGATACCGCAGAAAAAGCTTCTGTACATTCCCCACGTTGAAACCGTAGTTGAAGGCGATCTGCCCGTCGGAGAAGGTCTCATAGAAGTGCAGCATGCAACGGACGAAGACGTTGGTGGGACCGCGGCCGATGTGTCTCACGGACGGATCGGTCATCACGTCGCCCATCTGATGGCCGAGGATGTCGCGGCCCTCCCGGCGGAATGGCATCGGGTACCCGGCGAAATGGCCGACCAGCCTGCCGTCTGCATCAAATGCGAGGCTGATGTGCTCCCGGCCGAAAGGATCCTGCTCGAACTTCCACCGCCAATGAGCGACGTCGCGCGTGACGCCGAAGGCTCTCTGAAACAGATCCAGAACGGCTGCCTCGTCGCCAGGCCTGTAGGCGCGGATGGTCAGTGTCTGTTGTTCAGCGGGCATGCGTCGGTTCGACTGACCGGAGGACGTGCGCGTCGATGGGCGGGCCGGCGCGCCGCTGGGCGATGACTCGAATGGATCCGGAGCCGACCAGAAGCGGATCGGGCAGAAAACGGATCAGGGCGTTGGCTACGGGCGCCAGAACCGGCCACTGGGAGGCGATCCAGTGACGCACGAGGCGCCGGTCGCGGTACTCGAAGTCGGGACCGATGACGTTGATCTCGAATCCCGAATGTTCGAGCAGCTCGATCAGCGCCGAGCGCGAGTAGAGAATCATGTGTTGCCGAAAATACTGCGCGATGCGCTTCTTTTCGCTGAGGACGTACAGCAAGCCTTCCGTGTCGACAGTCGTGAGGAACAGCACTCCCCCCGGCCTGAGGAGGTCCTTGATGCGCGCCAGAGCGTCGTGAGGGTCAGGCATGTTCTCGAAGACGTGACAGAGGACCACGGCGTCGAAATAGCGGCCCGTATTGACGAAGGTCGACAACGTCCCTGCGTACACCTCCAGACCGGCGGCTCTGGCGTTCCGTACCGCGGTGGGCATGTCGTCGATGCCGACGTATTCGAACTCCCTGGCAGCAACGCTGCCGAAACTGCCGTCCCGCACGCCGACTTCGAGAAGACGAGCGCGAGGCGTCAGGTGCCGGCGCACGGTGGCAAGGCGCCGCTTGCTGGTCTTCTGACGGGCGTTCTCGGCATCTGTCCCTGCTAGCGCGTCCAGCTCCTTCGTGGGCAGGTGCGCACGCAGGACACGCCGCGCCGGCCTGACATCGCTTTCCTGGGCAAAAGCATTCAGGTACCGGCACTTGCAGCGCGAACAGATGCGCACCAGGTTGCCTGAGATCTGCGTCAGCGTACGGATGTCGTTCGAAAAACAGACCGGGCAACGTCGGGCGGCACGGTAGCCCATCCGGCGATTCATCAACCGCACACGCAGCGCTGTGTAGAGGCTCGCCAGCAAGAACGTCCTTTTCGCGCGGCGCGCTCGCAGCAACTCCACGTGCAGGGTCTCTATGCGGAAGCCGTACTTGTCGGCGAGGAAAGCCATCTCCAGATCGCAGCCTTCGCCGTCGATCTTCGTCTCGTCGATGACCAGACGTGCAGCCTCGCGTGAGAACGCCTTCAACCGCACGGCCGGATCAGGGACGGCACCGACGAGCGACCGCAGTAGACGATGGCCGGGAACCGGCACTGCAGTCGAACCGAAGACGATGTCCGTTGCCCCCGACTGGATCAGGGCGACGGCATCTCCGATGGCTTCGACGCGGTAGGGCAGATCCGCGTCGACGATGATGAGCGTGGCTCCTGTGGCTTCACCCACGGCGCGACGAAGCATCAAGCCGAGACCCTCGGCCCCACGCTGCTCGATGGGGAAGACTTCGAACTCGAACCCCGTGGAGGCCAGATAGGCGCGGATGGTGTCGAGCGTCGATTGAACGTCGAGCGGCTCCGTCACGGGCATCAGCACCGACACCGTCGTCGAGCTCATGCCGCCATTCTAATCAACTCTTGTACCGGACATAGGTGGCCCGCACTCGCGCCGTACTGCGGTCGATGACTCGAAGATGGAGGCGGCTTCCTCGGAAAGCTTCCCATGCGGCTGCCGGCATTTCGACTGCACCCGCGCGAAGCGGAAAGTGAGCCCCGGAAGTTTCGAACGAGGAATCGGGGGAGACTTCAACGAACTCGTCAGCACTGGTTTGGATCGGTCCCTCGAGCTTCTGAGCCGGGCGCTCCGCCGGCCGGCGTTCCAGCCTCTTCAGTGCCCGCGCTGCAAGGGGACCGTTCCACTTGGCGAGGTACTTCGCCTCCGACTCGAGGTATGCAACGGCACTCCCGGCCGTGTCCTGTGACGCGCTCTGGTTGTACAGATGCTGGCATCGAGCGCCAGGCACATAGATCACGTGCCGCCTCTGTTCGGCGACACGACGGAGAAAATCGTTCTCCTCGAAATAGAGCCGAAAACGCTCGTCGAAACCGCCGAGGCGATCGAACGCATCGCTGCGAATGGCCATCACGGCACCGGAAACGGCAGGCACGAACGCCGGCCTGGTCAGGCTCCAGAAGGCGATGCGCTGCCGTATACGACGCCGGTCCCGGGCTCGCCACCAGGTATTCGAGCGGCTGGCGGCGGCCTCGTCGAGCTTCTCGAGCCCCGTGTGCAGATCGCTGGGTGGAAGGATCCATTCGAAGGCCCGGTCCCAGTACAGCGCCGGACCGGCGACGACCGTCTTCGCGTCGAGCGCACCGACGAGCGCGTCAATGGCACCCCCGCCGTACGTCACGTCCGGGTTCGAGACGAGCAGTACTTCGCCGTCGCATCGCCGTCGCCCGTCGTTGATGGCACCGGCGTAGCCGCGGTTCGCGGCAGAGACCACGAGCACGTCGCAATGCCCCTTCAGCGCCGCGGCCTCCCGTTCGTCGCATGAGTTTTCGACGACGACGACCTGCAGCGACTGCGATGTCGAGGCGCGCGCCGACTCGATCGCCGCGACCGCCAGCGAGGCCGATCGATAATTGACCACCAGCAGCGAGATCATCGACCGACCGCGCCGGCCATCTCGCTGCCCGCCGGTTCGAGACGCCAGTCGTGTTTCACGTCCACCAGGCCGACCTCGAAGCGCTCGCCCATCACCGAGAAGCCGGGATGCAGATCGCGCCGGTCGAAGACAGTCATGGCGTTCTCGTCGCCGACGAATGCCACGACGTCGTACTCGCCGCGCGTGAGGGGAAGCTCGAGCAACTTCACCACCACTTCGTACGCCCGCTTTCCGGAGAACGGGTGCAGCCCGTCTCCGTGCGTTCCGACAGCGAAGCACTGCAGGTCGTCGGCCGAGCGGTTCACGCCGATGAGGACGTGGATCGGCTGCTTCGGGGAATCCGCCTCGATGCGCAGGCGGATGTGGACGTCGTCGCCGCGGGCGAAGCTGTCGCGCGGACGGCCGCTCGAGTCGCAGACCGTCACCTCACGGAAGCGGACCGGCGACGGAGGGCGCTCTGCAGCGACCAGCGCTGTGGCGGGCTCGCGGTCGCGCTTCAGAAGAAAAGTCTCGTACTCGTGGACGACGTCGACAGAGGGGCCGTAGCGCATCACTCTCCCCTGATCGAGCCACAGGGTGCGCCGGCAGATCTGCGTCACGTAATAAAGAGCGTGCGAGCAGAACAGGATCGTCTTCCCCTGCTCCTGAAACTGGCGGATCTTGTCCATGCACTTCTTCTGAAAATGGCCGTCGCCGACCGCCAGCGCCTCGTCGATGACGAGAATGTCCGGGTCGACGTTCACGGCCACGGAGAACGCCAGCCGCATGTACATGCCCGATGAGTACGTCTTCACGGGACGGTCCAGAAACGCGCCGAGCTCCGAGAAGTTGAGGATGTCGGGCAGGCGGCGCCGGATCTCTGCAGGGGAAAGACCGAGGATGGCCGCGTTCAGTGCAGCGTTGTCGCGGCCGGAGAACTCGGGGTGGAAGCCTGTCCCGAGCTCGAGAATCGAGGAAATCGTTCCTCGACTCTCCAGCGATCCGGAGGTTGGCTGCGCGACGCCGCACAGAAGCTTCAGCAGCGTGCTCTTGCCCGCTCCGTTCTGACCAACGATGCCGATGGTCTCGCCCTGCTCGACTTCGAAGGTGACGTCCCGCAGCGCTGGAAATACCGAGTGCCGCACGCGGCGCGTGAAGAGCTCGATCAGCCGGTCGGCCGGCTTGCGATAGATGGCGTACTGTTTCGACAGCTCGACCGCACGAACGGCGAAATGCATTCGCCCATTCTACGAAGCGGCGGAGCGGAGCGTCCAAACCGCGCGGCATGACCATCGATGCGGAGTGGACGGAAAGCGACACTCC
>JADGOA010000024.1 GCA_017883215.1 Thermoanaerobaculia bacterium
GGGTGCCGACGCTGGCCATTGCGGTCGGTTCCGGCGGTCGCCTCGCGGCGACCGCCGGCTACCGTCTGTGACGCCTCCGGCGTCAAGCCTGCGCTATCCACTCCCAGATCCCCCGCACTCCCAGGTGGCGGGGGATTCCTCGCCGCGCTCCACCCCTCCGGGGTTCCGCCGGCTCGGAATGACAGTGTCAGGTTCAGTGGGCGGCGGGCGGTGAACAACTGCGCACTGTCCCCGGAATCTCCCCTCCCCGCAAGTCGTTGTCCCAACGACGTCTCTGGACTCGACGGCCCGCAAAACGTTTGGCGCGCTGAGCCGTCCAAGGTCGAGACGTCGTAAATCCATGCCGGAATTCATCGTTAGAGTCGGGACAACCGACGGGGAAATCGTCGAGAGAACGGTTCAGGCCGCCAGCGCCCGTGCCGCTCAGGAGGAGTTCCAGCGCCAGGGAATGCACGTCTTCACCGCCAGGCGCGGCACGATGTCGCTTTCCGACTTCATCCCCCGCGGCCGCGGGGCCATCTCCACCCAACGGTTCCTCACGTTCAACCAGGAGCTTCTGGCGCTCGTGAAAGCGGGCCTTCCGATCCTGCAGTCCTTCGACATCATGCTCGAGCGGCAGCGCAGTCCCCGCTTTCGCGTGGTCCTCGAGGACCTGCGCGAGCAGCTGAAGTCGGGCGTGGCCATGTCGGACGCCTTCGCTTCGTACGGATCGATGTTCCCGCCGATCTACTCGACCTCGCTGCGCGCCGGAGAGCGCTCCGGCGACCTCGAGGGCGTCCTGCGCCGTTTTCTCCACTACCAGAAAATCATCGCCAATCTGCGCAGGCGCGTCATCGGAGCGCTGGTCTATCCGAGCGTTCTCGTGCTCCTGTCGGTGACGATGGTGTTCGTGATGCTGACGTTCGTCATCCCGAAGTTCGCCGAGTTCTATCAGGGCTTCGACGCGCAGTTGCCGCTCTTCACGCGGATGACCATCGCCTTCGCCACGGCCCTGCGACACAACATCCTGTTTTTCGTCATTGCTGTCGTGGCCGCCGGTGCCCTCCTGCGCCGCTGGATCCAGACCACCGGGCGCGTTCTGTGGGACCGTCTCAAGCTGCACATCCCGCTTGCCGGCGGCATTCTCCACCGTTTCGCGCTCATGCAGTTCACGCAGTCCCTGGGCACGCTGCTCTCCGGCGGCACGCCGATGGTGCCGGCCATCGAGATCGCCTCGCAGTCGGTGACCAATGCACTGGTCTCGGAGAAAATCGCCGCCATCGCGCAGAATGTCCGCGAAGGCGAGCCCCTGTGGCGCTCGCTCGAAGCCACCGGCGTGATCACCGACCTGGCGGTGGAGATGATCAAAGTCGGAGAATCGACCGGCGCGCTCACGGAAATGCTGGCCAACGTGAGCGAGTTTTATGATGAGGAGATCGAGGCCCGGCTCTCCCGCGTCGTCGCTGCAATCGAACCGATCATCCTCATCATCATGGGCGGGGTGATCTCGCTCCTCTTGTACGCGTTCTACCTGCCGCTGTTCCAGCTTTCGAACGTTGCCCAGTAAAGATCATGACCACTGACCCCCGCTCGCTCTACAAGAACACCGATCCCACCGGTGAGGCGGCGCGCGCCCAGCGCATCGCCGAGCAGTACGGTTTCCCATACATCACCCTGGAGCACTTCCAGGTCGACCACGCGCTGTTCCGCGACATCCCGCTGGAGCTGATGATCCGCTATCAGTTCCTTCCCGAGCGGCGCGACAACGGCCACATCTCCGTGGTGGTCGGCGACCCCACGGACGTGCTCAAGCTCGACGAGCTGGAACTGCTCCTGGGCGCCCCCTTGAACGTCAAGGTGGCCTCCCCCGCCGCCATCCGCGAGAAGCTGGAGAAATCAGAATCGACCCAGCGCGTCCTCGACGAAGCGACGGAAGGCTTCCGCATGCAGCTCGTCGGCGAGGACGAAGAAGGCGAAGAGACGCTGACCATCGACTCCATCACCCAGCAGGAGTCCTCGCCGATCATCAAGCTCGTCGATTCCATCGTCTTCAACGCCATCCAGCGCCGCGCCTCGGACATTCACATCGAGACCCGCGACAACGAGGTGGTCGTCAAGTACCGCATCGACGGCGTCCTCTACGAGGCGCTCGATCCCATCGACAAGCGCCACCACTCCACCATCATCTCCCGCATCAAGGTCATGTCCGAGCTCGACATCGCCGAGAGGCGCATCCCCCAGGACGGCCGCTTCAAGCTCCGCATCACCGGCCGCACCATCGACTTCCGCGTCTCCATCGTCCCCACCGTCCACGGCGAGGATTCCGTCATCCGAATCCTCGACAAGGAGTCGATGAACAAGGAGTTCAAGAACCTCCGCCTGGACGTCCTCGGCTTCGACGAGGACATGCTGGCCAAGTTCCGGAAGTTCATCAAGGAGCCGTACGGCATGGTGCTCGTCACCGGCCCGACCGGCTCCGGCAAGACCACCACCCTCTACGCGGCCCTCTCCGAGATCCAGTCGCCGGACGACAAGATCATCACCATCGAAGACCCGGTCGAGTACCAGCTCCGCGGCATCACCCAGATTCCGGTCAACGAGAAGAAGGGCCTCACCTTCGCCCGCGGCCTGCGATCGATCCTCCGCCACGACCCCGACAAGATCATGGTCGGTGAGATCCGCGACGAAGAGACCGCGCAGATCGCCGTGCAGTCGGCGCTGACCGGTCACCTCGTCTTCACGACGGTTCACGCGAACAACGTCGTCGACGTCCTGGGCCGCTTTCTGAACATGAACGTCGACCTCTACAACTTCGTCTCCGCACTCAACTGCGTTCTGGCGCAGCGGCTCCTCCGGCGGATCTGTGTGGAATGCAAGCGCGAAGTGAAGTATCCCGACGCGTTCCTCAGCGAATCGGGCCTCGATCCCGCCCGCTACCGGGACATGAAGTTCTACGAGGGGGCGGGATGCCTGGAGTGCAACGGCACCGGATTCCACGGCCGTTCCGCGATCTCGGAACTACTCGACCTCTCCGATCGTATTCGAGGCATGATCCTCGATCGCCGTCCGGCCTCGGAGATCAAGAAGGCGGCCAAAGAGGAGGGGATGCTCTTCCTCCGCGAATCGGCGCTGAACAAAGTGAAGAACGGAATGACGACCTTGCGCGAGATCAACAAGGTGACGTTCGTGGAATGATGGCCAGAGCCTTCCCACCGGACGTAATCGTCCTCGACACCGACGGCCTGCTTCACGTGCGCGTCGCCGGCGGCAAGCGCGGCGCCCGCATCGTGCAGTCGAAGCTCTACCGCCTCGCCGCCGACACGTTCTCGACGGCGGTGGTCACGCCGGAGCTGACGAACGAAGCGTCGCTCGCCGAAGCGCTGCGCCGGTTGCGCCTGGAGACCGGGCGGTGGGAGAGGGGCTCGCTGCTCCTGCCGGACTCCTGGTTCAGGATGAACCTGCTCGATATCCCCTCCTTCAGCGAAGGGCAGAAGGACGCGCTCGAGGTCGTCCGCTGGACGCTGAAGCGCACCATTCCCATCCCGCCGGAGTCGCTGCGCATCAGCTATCAGGTCGTCTCGCGCACCAACAACGCGGCGAAGCTCCTGGTGGTGAGCGCGATGGAGAAGACCCTGGCCGCGATCGAGCGTCTCTTCTCGGATGGCGGGATCGAGATCGTCATGATCGAGCCGCTCGGTCTCAACGTCTGGAACGCCATCGCCGTGCGGGAGCTGGCGACCGCCAAAGACCGGCTGTTCATCTACGTCCGGGACCGCGAGTTCACCACTGCCGTGTTCCGCGGCTCGCAGCCGCTGTTCATCCGCTCGCGCAACCTCTCCGGAGAGCGGTCGGTGCAGCAGGAGATCCGCCTGTCGGCGAACTACCTGCGCGATGCTCTGCGCGCCGAAGGATTCGAGAACTGCTATGTGGCGGGCGATCGCACCGGAGACATCGCCACGATGGTGGCTTCCGAGTTCTCCTCGCCGGTGCGGACGGTGACGCTGCGCGACTTCGTGGAAGAAATGCCGTCCGACACCGCCGGTCTCGAAGCCGAGCTGACCGCCTGCACAGGAGTGTTCACCGGGTGAGACCGATCCACCTCAATCTCGCTGCCCGTCCCTACCGCGACTACCGGCCCGTGTACGCCGTCGTAGTGGTGGTGTCGCTGCTGATCGCGTTCCTGATGTTGAACAACATCGATACCTACTACCGCTACATCAACGACACCCAGACCACCTATCAACGCATCGCCGATCTGAACCGGCAGGCCGAGACCGAGCGCAGCCGCGCCGAGCGCGCCGACGCCCAGCTCCGGGGCATCAACCTCGCCGCGCTGGATCAGGACAGCAAGTTCATCAACGCCCGTCTCGCCGAGCGCGCGTTCTCATGGAGCGAGCTGCTCGACCGTCTGGAAGGCGTGCTGCCGGAAGATGTCCGCATCCGCACGATCGCGCCGACGTTCGGGAAGACCCTCGTCCACCTCGAGCTCGCCTGCGACGCCAAGAATTCGAACGGCATGCTGGAGACGATCACACGGTTCATGCGCGACCCGAACTTCGCGAACCCGTTCCCTCGCAACGAGTCCGAATCGACGGCCAACGCCTATATGTTCGCCATCGGCGTCGACTACAAACCGTCCATTCCGCGGCCGGTGGAGAAATGACGATGCCCACCACCAGCCGGTCACGAGGTTGCGAGGTCACGAGGTTGCGAGGTGCGACAACGGCCCCGACCGCGCAACCGGCACGCCTCGAAACCTCGCGACTTCGTGACCTCGTGACCCGCGGGGGCCGCTCATGATCTGGCGCGAGAAACGGATCCTTCTGGGCATTCTCGGCGTGCTCCTCCTCGCGAACGCGATCTTCTTCTTCACTTATCGCGTGCAGTACGAAAACCGCCTCAAAAACCTCGACGAGCGCCGGCAGCAGAGCGAAGCGCGCCTCGTGCAGGCGCGGGCGACGCGCATGACCGCGGAGAACCGCGTCGCCACCTACCGCCGCGTCCAAAAGGACGTGCAGGAGATCTACACCAAGAACTGGGGCACCGAACGTCAGCGTCTGACCATTCTGATCGGTGAGGTCAAACGGCTGGCAGTGGCCAGCAATCTCGGGATCCCAAAAGCGACTTCCTACTCCCGCACTGCCACCTCCCAACGTCGCAGCAGCATTCCGGCGGAAACCGTCCAGATCACCTTCACAGTGCACGGCGATTACCAGCAGGTGCGGCGGCTCATCAATCTGCTCGAGCTCTCCGACCAGTTCGTCATCATCGACCAGGTCTCGCTCTCCTCCGCCGACAATCAGACATTGACGCTCACACTTCATTTGAAGACCCTCTTCCGCGATACGACCGGCGCGGCGAGAGATCTGTGATGGACTGGATGAACTGGAAGACCTGGACGAGCGCGGCCCTGATCATCATCGTGCTGTTCGCGATCTACACCTTCGCGGCGCCCGATGCGAAGCAGGCCACCGCTCCCGCAGCGGCCCCCTCGACGCCGGCCGCGCGGCCGTCGTCCGCACGGCCAGTCAGCACCGGCGGGATCGATACCATCCATCGCGAGTGGCTCGACGCGCAGACGGGGACGTACAGGAGCGACCGGAACCTCTTCGCATTCCGGGAACCCCCTCCCCCGCCGCCCCCCAAGGTCGCCCCTCCCCCGCCGGACCGCGATCACGACGGCGTTCCCGATTTCAAGGACAACTGCCCCGATGTTTACAATCCCGACCAGGCCGACAGCGACCACAACGGCGTCGGCGACGCCTGCGATGCGCCGTGGATCGAGTACAACAAGGCCCATCCGCCGCCACCGCCCAAACCGGTGCCGCCCGCATTCGACTACAAGTACATCGGAACGTTCGGCAGCTCGAGCAACCCCATCGCCACGTTCGACCGCAATGGCGAGATCGTGAACGTGCGCGTCGGTGACGCGTTCGACGGGCGGTTCATTCTCCGCAGCATCGGCATCGAGTCGGTCGAGATCGGCTTCGTCGGCTTCCCCCCGGACGAGCGGCAACGCATTCCACTTCGCCAGTAGAATTCGTGACGTTTCCACGGATGAAGCGTCACAGAGAAACGAAGTCCTGAGTCCTGAGTCCTGAGTGGCCCAGTTGAGACTCAGGATTCAGGACTCAGGACTCGGGACTCACTAGGACATCACATGAACCGACTGATGAAGCTCGTTGCCGCGGCCCTTCTGATCCTGCCGCTCGTCTCCTGCGCCAGCTACAACGCATACGAGAAGGCGCGCGGCGCGGAAAAGGCGAAGGACTGGGATACCGCGGTCGCTCAGTACCAGAAAGCGCTCGACGTCGATCCCGACAACATGCGCTACCGCATGTCGTTCGAGCGGGCCAGGCTCGAGGGCTCCCGCGTGCACTTCGAGAAGGGGAAAACTCTGCGCGCCGCCGCCGATTCGGCGACGGGGGCCGAGCGCATCCGCCTCGCGGAGCTCGCGGCGACCGAGCTCCAGATCACCATCAAGCTCGATCCCACCAATCAGTACGCCGGCGTGGAGTTCGGAAAAGCGGTGCGCATGGTGCAGGAGGCGCAGGCGCTGATGACCGCCGACACGACCACGTTCGAGCAGATGAAGAAGCGGGCCAGCCTCACCAAGGCTCAGCCGCCCGTGCTCAATCCGGCATCCAACGAGCCGATCTCCCTCAGCTTCCCGCGCGACACGCCGGTCAAGGACATCTACCGCGCCCTCGGCAACGCCTTCGGCATCAACATCCTCTTCGACCAGGGCACCAAGGACGACCGCATCTCCATCGAGCTCAAGGACGTCACCGCCCAGCAGGCGCTCGAGCGGGTCATGCAGGCCGCCAACCACTTCTACAAAGTCCTCGACGAGCACACCATCATCGTCGTCCCCGACAACCCGCAGGCCCGTCGCGACTACGAGGACCTCGTCATCCGCACGTTCTATCTGTCGAACGGCGACGCCGAGCAGGTCACCAACGTCGTCCGCACCATGATCGAAGCGCGCAACGTCTTCCCGCTGAAGGCGCTCAACGCCATCACCATCCGCGACACAGCCGACAAGGTGCGCATCGCCGAAAAAATCATCGAGGCCAACGACAAAGCCAAGGCTGAGGTCGTCGTCGACGTCGAGCTGCTGCAGATGGACCTCAACAAGACGCGCAATATCGGGATGGACATCATCGGTACCTCGGGTTCGATCGGTCCGGGCTCCATCACGACGGACACCGCCGGCAAAGAGACCTTCACGCCGATCAGCTCCACCACGCTCAATCAGCTTCGCGGCCTGAAAAGCAACAACTTCATGTTCGCGATGCCGACGCTCGAATACAACCTGCTCAAGCAAATCGGGAACGCGGAGCTGCTGGCGAACCCGGAGCTGCGCATTTCCGAGGGAGAGAAGGCGACTCTGCACATCGGCCAGCGCATCCCCGTACCGGTGTCGACGTTCACAAGCATCGCCACTGCGGGCAGTGGCGGCACCTACGCTCCAGTCACCTCCTTCCAGTACCAGGACGTCGGCATCAAGGTCTCGATCGAGCCGCGGGTCCACCACAACCGCGAAGTCACGCTGAAGCTGACCGTGGAAGTCTCGAACCAGGGCCCGAGTGTCTCCGGAGGGGCCGGTCAACCGGCGCAGCCGACGTTCGCCACCCGCACGATCGAGTCGACGATCCGGCTCAAAGACGGCGAAACGAACTTCCTGGCCGGCCTGATTCAGGACACGAAGACGGAACAGAACAACCAGACGCCCTTCCTGGGCGAGATTCCCATCATCGGCCGTCTCTTCACGACTCAGCAGCTGGGCGAGATCCGCACCGATCTGATCCTGACGATGACGCCCCACATCATCCGCATCCCCGACATCACCGAGGACGACCTTGCGCCGATGTGGGTGGGAACACAGAACAACCTGACCTTCCGCGGAGTGTCGCCGCGAATCGAGTCACAGTCGAGCATCGATCCGTTCACACCGGCCTCGGCCACCAACCCGGCCTTCCGTGCCGGCGCGACCGGCGTGACGCCTCCGGGAGGCATGCAGCTCACCCCCACCGGCGGCGCCGATCTGGTCACGCCGCAGGGAACGCCCATCGTGCCGGGCGGCGGCCCCACGAACCCGTTCAATCCGTCGAACGTCACCCCTGCGCCGCCGCGGCCGAAGAGCCCGACTCCACAGCCGCAGGGGGCGCTCCAGCCGAACGACCCCGCCGGGATCGCGGCATCACAGCCTGAAACGGCAACCGCGGTCGCCCTGGCCCTGCCGGAGAACTCGGATGCGGCGCTGCGGCTCGCGCCACGCATCGGCCCCCAGCCGTCGAATCTCGACCTCAAGCCCGGCGAAGAGAAGTTGTGGAGCGTCGTGGGGATGGATCTCGACGGTCTCACCGCCGACGAGCTGCTGCTCCACTTCGACGCGCGGGCGATGAACGTCGCCGAAGTCCTGTTCGGTAACGCGATGGTCATCGACCCGAAGGCCGCACCGACGGCGACAATCGACAGCAACAGTGGGGTGGTGCGGATCAAGTCGATGGACGGGAAGCCGCTGCAGTTCACCGGCGGCGGCACCGTGATCGCGCTGCGTGTCCGCGGCGGATTGACCGGCGAGACGTTCCTCGTCATGGAGAACCCGAGCTTCCACGACGCCCGCGGCACCGCCGTCACGGCGGCAGTCGCCGGCGGCCGTGCGAAAGTGGACTAGCCGCCGATGACCCGCCCCCGGTCGAACGCCGTCCGAGGATTCACGATCGCAGAGCTGATCACGGTCTGCGGCATCATCGCTGTCCTCTCGGCCATCGCTCTTCCGGTGGCGCGCTTCGGCTTCCGCCGCCAGAAGGAGATCGAGCTCCGCGACTCCATCCGCCGCGTTACCGATGCCATCGACAAGTGGCACGACTACAAGGTGGCCGGACGGATCAAAGCGCAGTTCTCCCTCACCCAGGGCGACTACCCGAAGGAGCTCGACGATCTCGTCAAACCCGTCGAGCTGCTGCCCGACGGCAAGAAGGTGCGGCTCCTCCGCGAGCGCGATCTGATCGATCCGATGACCGGCAAGAAAGAATGGACCACCCTGTCGAACACCGACGATCCCGAAACGACGTCGAGCAACGAGGACAACATCTTCGAGGTGCACTCGAAGTCGACCGCGCTCGCGCTCGACGGCAAGACGCATTACAACGAATGGTGATTTCGAAGGGCATGAGGCATGAAGCATGAGGCATGAGTGGGCATCGCCCATGCCTCATGCCCCATACCCCATGCCTCTGGAAGGCAGACGATGAAACGACGCGCGCACAAGAACAACCAGAGTGGCTTCACCCTGATCGAGCTGATCGTCGTCGTCACGATCATCGGCATCCTCGCGGGGATCGCCATGGTCAACGTTCGCAACGCGCAGCGCAAAGCGCAGGAGACGGCCCTCAGGGGCGACCTGTTCGAGCTGCGCAAGGCCATCGACAACTTCTACGCCGACAAGCAGCGCTATCCGAACGATCTGAACGAGCTCGTGCCGAACTACGTGCGCAAGATCCCACCCGATCCGATCACGAAGCAGCCCGACTGGCAAGCCATCCAGGATCAGCCGGCGACCACGGACGAGCAGACGTTCGAGACGAGTTCCGACAATGCCACGCAGGGCCCCGGTGTTGTGGACGTGAAGAGCAAGGCCCCCGGAAAGACGCTCGACAATGTTCCGTATGCGGATCTCTAGACAGCAGACCGCAGACCGCGGTCCGCGGTCCGCGGTCCGGTCCCAGCGCGGCTTCACCCTCGCCGGCCTTCTCGTCGTTCTCACCATCATGATGGTGTTCATCGCCTACACCGTGCCGCGGCAGTGGTCGAAGGTCATGCAACGCGAGCGCGAACGGCAGACGATCTTCGTGATGAAGCAGTACGCACGGGCCATCCGGGAGTTCTCGAGCAAGCACGGCGGCGCCCCCCCGGCCAGCCTCGATCAATTGAAAGAGGCACGGCTGCCGCGGGTCATCCGCGGCCCGAAGGGAGAGTACGCCGATCCGCTGACCGGCAAAATCGATTGGATTCTCGTGCCGCCTACGGCAGTTGCGGTGGGCGGTGCAACCGGTGGGGCCACTCTCGGCGGCCCGGGCGCCACAACGACCAGCGGAACGCAGGGACCGCAGTTCACATTCAACAAAGACGCCTCCCCGAAAGACTACGTCGGCCCGTTCGTCGGCGTCCGACCTCCCATCAGCGGGCCGTCGATGGTCAAGTTCAAAGACGCCGAGACGTACGACCAGTGGGTCTACACGACGCTCGATCTCAAGGTCGACACCGACAACGCGACGAAGGTGAACCCGAACGGGTAGCGGTCACCGGAGTGCGGACGTCCTCGTCCGCAGCGATCGGACGTCCTCGTCCGATCGACATCTGTGTCAAATCACCGCCGGACGGGAACGTCCGGCGGGTGCGGACGAGGACGTCCGCACTCCACGCTACCGGCTACCCGCTGCCCGCCCGTACAATGCCTATCGAATGAACAACCCCAACATGACGCGGCACGTGCTCCCCTCGGGACTCACGGTCCTGATCGAGACCCTGCCGTACGTCCGTTCCGTGGCGCTCGGCTATTACCTCCGCAGCGGCTCGGCCGTCGAGTCGATCGAGCACAGCGGCGCATCGCATTTCCTCGAGCATCTCGTTTTCAAGGGCACCGAGCGCCGCTCCACCGCCGACATCGCCAAGGTCATCGACATCCTGGGGGGCGACGTCGACGCCTTCACCGGCAAGGAATACACCTCCTTCTACGCCCACGTCCTCGACGAACAGGTCCTGACCGCGCTCGACCTGCTGACCGAGATCGTGGTCTCGCCCCGATTCACGGCCGACGACCTGGAGTCGGAACGCTCCGTCATCCTCGAAGAGATCAAGATGGTGGAGGACACGCCCGACGATCTGGTGCACGAGATCTTCGTCGGCTCGTTCTGGCCCGACCACCCCCTGGGCCGGCCGATCCTCGGCACCGAAGAAACCGTCGGGCGCCTTGGCCGCGAACAGATCCTCGACCACTACCACGAGACCTTTCATCCGGCCAACGTGATTTTCTGCGCGTCGGGCAACGTCCGCCCGGAACAGATCATCCCGTTCCTGGAGAAGGCCTTTCCGCCGCTTTCCGCCGCCCCCCTGCGCCGCGAGTGGAGCGCGCCAAGCCCGAATCAGCACGTCATCCTTCGCGAGAAACGCGAGCTCGAACAGGTCCACCTCTGCCTCGGGTCGAAAGGGTTCCCGCAGCAGGACGACTCCCGGTACGCGGCGGCCATCTTCAACACGGTGTTAGGCGGCGGCATGTCGTCGAGGCTCTTCCAGCGCATTCGCGAGAAGGAAGGGCTCGCCTACACCGTCATGTCCTACCACAACGGCTACCTGCACGGCGGATACGAGGCCGTCTACGCGGCGTGCGTGCCGAAAAACCTCAAACGCGTTCTGGCCATCACCCTCGAGGAGATGCGTAAGATCAAACACGACGGTGCCACCGCGGACGAGCTGGCCTCGGCCAAGCTGCACCTCAAGGGCTCCATCCTGCTCTCGCTCGAATCGACAGTCAGCCGCATGTCGGGCATGGCGCGGCAGGAGTACTACTTCCAGCGTCAGTTCTCGGCGGATGAGATCATCGACTGCATCGACCGCGTCACGCTCGAGGACATCCGCAGCGTCGCCGAAACGATCGTCGATCCGGAGTCGTTGTCGCTGACCATCCTGGGCAACCTGAAAAGCCCCGGCATGTCGACCGAGAGCCTGCGCGAAGCAGTGGGGTGAGGTTTCCAGTGATCACCTACCTGAAGGTCCGCAACCTCGCCATCGTCGAGGAATTCGCGATCGAACCGGGGCCAGGACTGAACGTTTTGACGGGCGAGACCGGCGCGGGAAAGTCGCTGCTGATCGATTCGCTCGAGCTTCTCCGCGGTGGACGAAGCTCATCGGAGATGATCCGCGCCGGGAGCGACAAGATGTCGGCGGAGGCGGTCTTTCACCTTCCCTCACGGATCACGGCGCAGCTCGAAGCGGCAGGCATTGAAGTGGAGTCCGCCGGCGAGACAGTCGAGCTCATCGTCCGGCGGGAGCTGGCAACCAACGGCCGCGGACGCGTGCTGATCAACGGTTCGCCTTTATCCGTTCGCGAGCTCTCGGCGGCCATGGACACGGTGCTCGACATCCACGGCCAGAACGAATCGCAGAATCGCGTGGCCGGCCAGACCTTTCGCGAGCTGCTCGACGAGTACGCCGCTCATCCCGGGATGCTCGATGCGGCTCGCGCCACCTACGACAGTTGGAAAACGACGGCGGACCGTCTTCGCGAGCTGACAGAAGCGCAACGGGACCGGACGCTGCGGCTCGATCTGCTGCGATATCAGCTCAACGAGATTGCGGCGGCGAAGCTCGATCCGGCCGAAGAGGAGTCACTTCGGACGGAGCGGACGCTTCTGGCCAACGCACGCGAGCTCGCTGAAGCTGCCAGCGGAGCGTTCCTGATCGTCGACGAAGACGAGAACGCGGCAACGTCGCAAGTCGCGCGCGCCGCGCATCTTCTGCAGCCCCTGGCGCGGGAGATCGCCGAAGTCGGGCGCGTCGCCGACGACCTGCAGGACGTGCTCTATCGCCTGCAGGAGATCGCCGGTGCACTCGGCGCGCTCAACGATTCGGTGCGGCACGATCCGAAGCGGCTCGACGAGATCGAGGAGCGCCTGGTCACGATCGAGCGCCTCAAGAAAAAATACGGCGGGACGATCGAGGCCGTGCTCGAGCATCTGAGCCGCAGTCAGGACGAGCACGATCAGCTCGCCGATTACGAGTCGAACGTCGAGAAGCTGCAGCGCGCCGAAGAGGCGAAATTCACCGAGTACCGGCGCGCCTCGGAAGCGTTGTCGAAGTCGCGCAAGGCGGCGGCGCAGAAATTCGAGCGCGCCATTCAGTCGGAGCTCAACGATGTGGCGATGGAGCGGACGACGGTGCGCGTGGTCGTCGGATCGGCTGCCGATCGCGACTCGCGCATGCTCGTCGCCGGTGAGCCGGTGGCGTTCGGTGCCGAGGGCTTCGACCGGGTGGAGATCCTCGTGGCGCCGAACCGTGGCGAGGAACCGAAGCCGATGCAGCGGATCGCCTCCGGCGGCGAGCTCTCCCGCATCCAGCTTGCGATCGCGGCCGCGCTTTTCAAGGCTTCTGCACGCGCCGCCGCGGCCACGCTGGTGTTCGACGAGATCGATGCCGGAATCGGCGGCCGCGTGGCCGAAGTGGTCGGACGGAAACTCCAGGAGCTGGCCACGCGCAACCAGGTCATCTGCGTGACGCACTTGCCGCAGATCGCCAGCTTCGCCTCCACCCATTTCTACGTCTGGAAAGAAGACGCGGCAGAGCACACCCGCGCGCGCATCCGGAAGCTCGAGGATGATGAAGCGCGCGTGGGCGAGATCGCGCGCATGCTCGGCGGTGAGAAGATCGCCGCCTCGGCCGTGGCGCATGCGCGCGAGCTGCTGGACGCGGCGAGAAGCCGCGGCACGAAACGGAAGGCGGCCCGTGCGTAAGGCTTTTGCGTTCAGTTTCTCGAGCCGGCACAAAGACCATGACCAAGCTGTGGACCACCCGTGACGAGCCCGCGCCCGAGCAACTCCGCGATATCGCGGCGGCGCTCGAGCGCGGCGAGGTTCTCCTTCTGCCGACCGACACCATCTACGGCCTGCATGCTGCCGCCACCGATGAGCGAGCCGTGGCCCGCATCGCCGCCGTGAAGGGGCGTGACGAAGGAAAACCGTTTGTCGTCATCGGCGAGTCGGCGGGCCAGCTCGAGTCGATCGGTGTCCGCTTCGATGTCTCGGTCCGGCAAGCGCTCGACGCCCTCTGGCCCGCGCCCCTGACGGCCATTCTTCCCCTTGTGGCGCCGATCGCCGCCAGCCGCGGCGCTCTGACGGCCGCGGTGCGAGTGCCCGACCTCCCCTGGCTCCGGCGTCTGCTCCACGAGACCGGGCCGCTGGCGTCGACGAGCGCCAACCGGAGCGGCGAACCGCCGGTCAGCTCGCCCGCAGACCTCGCACCAGAACTGCAGGAGCGCATCGACGGAATCGTCGATTCCGGTCCGCTTTCAGGCGAACCATCGGCCATCGTGGACTTTACCGGCGCTGAACCGAGACTCGTCCGGGAGGCGAGTGTTTTCTTTACACAGGAAGTGTGGAAAAGGCTGTGGAAAACTCTGTGAGAATCGCGGAAACCCGCAAAAAAACGCCCCTTTCACCAAATTGCACAACTGGTTGTGCGAACCGACCTACGCTCAATAGTTTCAATGACTTAGGTCGGTTCCAGCTCGACCATAGCACCCTCATTTGTGCACTCTGCGGCGAGCGTTTACAGCTTCGACACACGCCCAGCGTAAGTCACACGACAAGGTGTCAGAAATGCCTTCTTTCAGAACCCCCGAAAAACCGGCCATTTGCGCGGGAGATCGTTGCATTCGCCGCAAACTCCTGCCCAGCTGATCGCCGCTCTCGCGTGAACAAAGACGAAGTCCCAATGCAGCTTCTCTCAAAGGTCGTGCTCGCCATCTGCGTCACTCTGCGAGCGGTCGGGGCATCGCCCGCGCGCCTTTACGTTTCAACCATCGGATAGAATTCCGCTCCATGTCGACGACGGCCCAACCCGAAACTACCCCCACCCGGACGCCCGAGACGGCTGCCGCCCGGCAGTTCGTCAACTTCATGTTCTTTCACACCGACCGCGCTTTCCGCAGCCTTCCCGTCGAGACCAGGAGTGAGGCAAAGCGCGAGCTCGCCGCCATCGTCAACCGCTACACCGACCGGATGATGATCCTCCCCTACTCGACCCTTGGGCTGAAGACCGGGGTCGACTTCATGCTCTGGCGTATCGGGTACGACCTCGATCCATTCCAGCAGATGATCGCCGACTTCAACAGGTCGGTTCTAGGCCGCTATCTCACCATCCCGGTCTCATACCTGTCGATGACGAAGCACTCGCAGTACGTCGAGGAGCACGTTCACGAAGGGCAGGAAGGGCGGCGGCTCCGCATCGTTCCGGGCAAGCGCCCGTTTCTGTTCGTCTATCCGTTCGTGAAAACGCGCGACTGGTATCTGCTGCCGATGTCCGAGCGCCAGCGGATCATGAACGAGCACATCGCCATCGGGCACAAGTACCCGCGCGTGAAGATCAACACCACCTACTCGTTCGGACTCGACGATCAGGATTTCGTCGTCGCCTTCGAAGCCGACCTCCCCGCCGAGTTCCTCGACCTCGTGCAGGAGCTCCGCGAGACGGAGTCGTCGAAGTACACGCTCCGTGACACGCCGATGTACACCTGCCGCCGGTCGACCATCGAAGAGATCCTCGAGTCGATCGGATAGGCCAGCAAGGACAGGCGCCAGCCTGTAGGGGCGCACAGCAGTGCGCCCGCAGCTCTCGACGGGAGAGCGGGCGCACTGCTGTGCGCCCCTACAGGAGAACGACCCCTACGACGTCCGCAGTCCGATAAACTCCCGCACCATGTCCGCAGTCGACCTCATCACTTCCGCAGCAGAACTCGAACGGATCGCCCCGGAGTGGGACGCACTCTGGCGACGCTCGCCGGACGCCACGCCGTTTCAATCGCCGCACTGGTGCCTGCCGTGGTGGAAGCGCTTCGGCAGCGACGACCCGTTTGCCATAGCTGTACGATCCAACGGCAGCCTCGACGCATTCGCCCCTCTCTACATCCTTCGAGACGAGGAGAGCGGCGAATCCCTCGGCATGTTCATCGGCACCGGTGTGACCGACTACCTCGACGCCATCGTCGCTCCCGGCGCCGGCGCCGAACCGCTCCTCGAGGCGATGACTTCGGCCGATTGCCAGATGTGGGACCTGCAGCAGATGCGCCCTTCGTCGCCGCTGCTCAACGCCCCCCTCCCCGATTCGTGGAGCGACAACACCGAGGATCAGGAAGCGTGCCCGGTCCTCTCGATCGAGAACGCCGGGGAGGAGTTGCAGAACATCCTCTCCACGCATTCGCGAAAGAAGCTGCGCTATTTCCGGCGCCTTGCCGAACGCGAAGGGACGGTGCGGTACGAGACCGTCACCCTGCAGTCGCTCGACCAGCTGTTAGATGCGCTCTTCGAGCTGCACGGCGCGCGGTGGCGGCAGCGCGGTCTGCCGGGCGTGCTCGACGACGAGCACATTCGCGCCTTCCACCACGACGTCGCGAGGCGGATGCTCGCTGCTGGCGCGCTGCGGATGTACGCAATGCGCATCGACGAGCGGATCGTGGCCGTCTTCTACGGCTTCGCGCACCATGGCACCGTCTTCTATTACCTCAGCGGCTATGACCCCGGCCTCGAAAACCTGAGCCTCGGCAACGTGATCGTCGCCCACGCCATCGACGAAGCCGTCCGCGCCGCCGACCATACCTTCGACTTCCTCCGCGGTGCCGAGGAGTACAAGTATTCGTGGGGGGCAAAGGATCGGATGAACCGGAGGAGGCAGTTGTTCAAGTCCTGAGTGCTGAGTCCTGAGTGGCTTTCTCGCACTCAGGACTCAGCACTCAGGACTCAGGACTTTGCGCAAACAAACCACAAACCCGAACATGAAAACCAACGCCGCTCGCATGCTCGACTCTCTCGGCATCCTCTACGAGGTGCGCGAGTACGAAGTCGACCCCGACGATCTGGCCGCCGAATCGGTGGCGCGGAAGGTCGGGCTGCCTCCGGAGCAGGTATTCAAGACGCTCGTCGCCCGCGGGGACAAGCACGGCGTCTGCTTCGCCGTGGTTCCGGGCGATCAGCAACTCGATCTGAAAGCGCTGGCGCATCTGACGGGCGACAAGAAGATCGAAACCGTCGCGTTGAAGGAAGTGCAGCCGTTGACCGGCTACATCCGCGGCGGTGTCACCGCTCTCGCGGCGAAGAAGCCGTATCCGGTCTTCGTCGACGAAACCATCGAGCTGTTCGACGTGATCTCAGTCTCCGCGGGAATGCGCGGCGCCCAACTGATCCTCGCGCCAGCCGATTACCTGCGGGCTACGGGCGGGAAGTTGGGAGGGATCGCAAAAGAAAAAGCGAGTAGCGAGTAGCGAGTGGGCAGTGCGCAGTGCCCACTGCGCTACTCCCGAAGTTATACTCCCGTCGCGGGAATGATCGGATCGACGCCCGCTTTTTCACAGATCCCACCTGGTTTGCGGAAGTTTCTTCCGGGGTCGTCCAATGGTAGGACGCGGGTCTTTGGAGCCCGTCATCGTGGTTCGAATCCACGCCCCGGAGCCACCGCCGCCGCCGTTGAGCACTCGGAGCGGCCATCGAACGTAACGTACGCGCACCGAGCTCGCTGCGCGCGACTCGCGCAACGCGTCACCAGGTCGCCGAGTTGTTGCCACGGCAATCTGAACCCGGTGGCCGGTGACCGCGGACGCTTGTTTCCAATCCTGCCCGGTCGCCGCGTCTCGCAAAGTCCCTCTTGGCGATCGCCGCAATTCATGCTAGATTGCATTCCACCCTTATAGACTCACCCATGAACGCGCACTATCACGACGACGCGATCCACGAATACGTCGAAGGGAAATCGGCGAACGCGGCGGAAATTGAAGCGCACGCTGCGTCATGCGTGTCGTGCGCTGCCGAGATCGCCACCCAGCGGCGAATGATTGCAGCGCTGGAGGACCGCGCGTCATGGCAGGCACCGCAGGGCGCCGGCGCCCCGAGCGGCGCACGCCTGGCGGCGCTGGTCGCGTTCAAGGAGCGCATCGATGCCGAAGACGCGGAGGCCGCAAGCCGCGTCGCCTCGATTCTGCAACGTCCTTCGGCGTGGTGGCGCAATGCCGTGAGGCAGGATCCCGCGGTGCGCACCGCCGGCACGGTCCGTCATCTTCTGGCGAAGATGCGCGAGACGTTGGAACGGGTCCCATCGGAGGCGCTGCTGATGACATCGCTCGCCACGGACATCGCCGAGGGACTCTCGGTCGCGAAGTACCCCTCGGATTTCGTTGTGGCGTTGCGTGCGCAGGCTCTGCGCGACCATGCCTTCGTCCTGTCGTACATCGGCCGCTTTTCCGAGGCGCGCGCTGCCGCCGACCGCGCCGAGCGCCTCTTCCGCCAGACTCCTGTCCCCGACTACGAGCTGGCCAGACTCGACCTGGTGCGCGCAAACATCTGCCGCGGCATCGAGCGCTTCGATGAATCGGTCGCGCTCGCGCGACACGCCGCCGAGGTGTTCCTCCGATTCGGCGACCGCCATGCCGCGGTCAACGCACGGATCAACGAAGGGGCGACGCTGTTCCAGCTCCGCAACTACGCCGGCGCGCTCGAGATCTGGAAGGCGATCGAACACGATCCCGGACTCACGAGCGACACCCAGCGCATCGGTCTCGTTCAGAACCTCGGAATCTGTTATCGCGAGATCGGCGAGTTGGAAAAGGCTGCCGAGTACCTCTCCCGCGCCGTCGCCGAATTGGAGCTCATTGGAAGCGACACGAACCGCGTGAGAAGCCGCTGGGCGCTTGCCACCACCCTCAGCGCCGCCGCGCGGCATGAGCAGGCCATTCCCCTGCTGCGCGAGGTCTGGCGCGAGTTCGAGTCTCTCGGCCTCGAAGCCGATGCCGCGCTGGTCGCGCTCGAGCTCGCGGAGTCACTGCTCGTCACGAACCGCCCAGACGAGGTTCCGGCAATCTGCCGCACCCTTCTTGACCGCTTCACACAGTCGGGCATGAGCGAGCGCGCGGTCGTGGCACTCGCCTTCCTGCGCGAGAGCGTTGCCAGCGGACATGCCACTCCCGTTCACGTCCGCCATGTGCACGACTTCCTCCGCGACATCCCGGTCGAAGGAGAGCGCCTGTTCGCTTCGCCGCCGCTGAACACGCTCTGACGCCGCGGTCCCACCTACGTCAGCTTCGGCAGCCACCGGCTGCACGTTCAACAACCAGGCCCAACAACAAGGAGGATCACCATGCGTGTTAAATCTCTGTCGATCGTTCTCACCCTGACCGTCGTTCTCTCCACTTCCGCCTTCGCTCGCGTTCAGCAGAAGCCTAGCGATCCGCGCAATGGCGAGATCAATCCAATTGAATGGGTCGTCCGCGCGGTGAAGAAAATCGTCCACACCTTCGA
>JADGOA010000265.1 GCA_017883215.1 Thermoanaerobaculia bacterium
CTCGTGAGCCCGGGAACTGCGACCGAACGCCCTCAGACCTGGCGGCCGAGGACAGCCTTTCCCAGCGCTTTGGCCATCTCGTAAGTCCCGAAGCGTTCGCGGTACATCTTCAAGTACAGCGCCGGCGTAGTCGCCGACGGCTGCGTCGAAGAAGGATTCGCCACCAGCCGCATGGCTCCGGTCGCGCAGGTGGTGACGCAGAGGCCGCACCCGATACAGCGGGAAACGTCGACGGCTGACGAGCCATCGGTCACGTGAATGGCGTCCATCTGGCACCGCGACTCGCAGATCGCGCAGCCGGAACAGATGTCGCCATCGGACGCGGCGCTGTAGTTCGTGGCGAACAAGCGGGCAGGCTCCGGCAGACTCTTCGCACTCCGTAAGACGCCGCAACAGCATCCACAGCAGCAACAGACGAAGAGCGGCGAGGTGGTGTTCTGCGGTTGCAGCACCAGCCCTTCCCGGTCGGCGAGGGTCAGGATCTCCAGCGTCTGTTCGCGCTCGACGAAATGCGCCGCCCCGCTGGCCACCATTCCCCGCGCAGCAGGCCCGAACGTCAGACACGTGCTGCGCAGCGCCGTTTGCCGGCACGGCTCGCCCAGGAGATCGCGCCCGTGCCTGCAGATGCAGTCCATGACTGCGAAGGGACCGTCCGTCTCCGCCACGAAGCCGCGGATGTCGTCGTAACTCGCCACCGTCCGCTCCGGGGTCAGATCGATTTTCACCGGGACCGTTCGCATCTGGTGTGGCTTTACAGAATGAAACGCTGCTCCGAATGCCTCCTCGAAGTACTCCTCGACGTCCCGCTGAAGGTCCGCGGTGAGGCGCGTGAGCTGCCGCTCGTAGATTCCGACGGCCAGGATCGACTTCGCGTACCGTTTCCGCCTGCGAGTCGTCACGCGCTCGATGAGCCCCTTCTCGACCATCGATTCGAGCACCGCGACGAGAGTGTCGAGCGTCCACGTCCGCGCCAGCCGTTTTCGGATGATCGTCGGGAGCTCCGGGACCATGCTCAGCGCGAGCGCTGCTTCCGCCTCCTCCGCGTTGAAGAGTCGCTGAAGAATCCGGATCTCCACTCCCGACCTGGTGGCGGGGAATGGGACGGGCATGCGGTCGAGATGCTGCTGGAGCCGCCGATAGAGGTCAGAGGGCATGGATCTCCTCCCGACGCTCTTGCAGCACGACACGGGAGCGGGCTGCCCCGCCGGAGAGTCGGTCGCGAGAATCATAAGGCGTGTCGAGTGGATATGGTTCTGAGGAGTGCGGACGTCCTCGTCCGCGACGATCGGACGTCCTCGTCCGATCGTTGTGCTGCGGCTTGCGATTGCCGCCGGACGAGACGTCCGGCGGCTGCGGACGAGGACGTCCGCACTCCGTGCCGGCCTCGATAACCGGCGTAGTACCATCAGCGCGATGTCGACTCCGCGCCCGTTGGCTCTCGCGGCGATGGTTGCGCTGCTGGCGCTCGCCGGCTGTTCTGGGCTCACGCCCGAGCCGGTGGCGGCGTTGCGCGGCCGGCTCGAGCTCTCCGTCGAACCGAATCCGATCGTCGCCATCCCCCTGGGCGGTGACCGCTACGAGCTGAAGTTCGATATCGTCATGCGCGAGGCGGGCGGCGTCGGCGTGCGCATCGAAGACTTCACCGTCAACGCGATCGCCTACCGCACCATCACGGTCCGCAGCCAGACTTACCCTCCGTCCTTCATCACGGACCGCGGCTACCCCGCATCGATCGCAGCCGGAAAGTACCTCCGCTTCAGCTTCACCAAGACGTGGGAGCTGCCGACGCACCTCCTCCTTTCCGGTGCCTCCGCCTCCGTGACCGCGAGAACAGTCGACGAGAACGGTGTCCACGGCCAGTCTGTCGTTCGCGTCGGCGTCGTTGTGCCGGACCGGCGAGGCGCAGAGCAGTGATCGAGTTGCTGGCGGCGAGCGAAGTCGAGCGGATCATGGCAGAGGCCTGCCGCGTTCTCGCTTCTCCGGGGATTCTCGTCGACAACGAGGATGCAAAGGATCTGCTTCTCGAGTCGGGAGCTTCACTGTCCGCTGGCCGACTCGCGATTCCGGAAGAGATGGTCCGTGCGGCGCTGACCACCGTTCCCCCTCACGTTCTCGTCTACGATCGCGCCGGTGCGCCGGCGATGAACCTCGGCGGCGGAGCGGTCCATTTCGATCCCGGTTCCGCGGCCGTCCATCTGCTCGACCCCGCCACTCGGCGCCGCAGGAAGGCCACCCGCGCCGACGTGGTCGCGCTGACGCGCCTCGTCGACCAGCTTCCGAATTATGCGGCGCAATCGACGGCGGTCGTCCCGGGCGACGTCGCGCCGGAGGTGGGTGACCGCATCCGCCTCTATCTCGCGCTGAAGCACGGGCGAAAGCCGGTCATCACTGGGACGTTTCGCAGAGACGGCTTCGAACCGATGCACGCGATGCTGGCCGCGGTTCGGGGAGGGGAGGCGGAGCTCGCGCAGAAACCTCTGGCCATCTTCGACTGCTGCGTCAGCCCGCCGCTGCGATGGACCGACCTGACCTGCTGCGCGCTGCTCGATTGCGCGCGCACGGGAATTCCGGCCGAAGTCATTCCCATGCCCATGACCGGCGCGACGTCACCGGCGACGCTCTGGCAAACGCTGGTGCAGCACACCGCCGAAAATCTGTCCGGCCTGGTCATTCATCAACTGGCACGGCCTGGCGCTCCGTTCATCTTCGGCGGCGCGCCGGCGGCGTTCGACATGCGGTACGGCACGACGGCGATGGGGGCGATGGAGACGATGATGCTCGCCGTCGGATACGCACAAATCGGACGCCATCTGCGAATTCCCACTCACGGATATCTCTGCGTATCCGATGCGAAGACGGCCGACTATCAGGCCGGTCTCGAGAGCGGCATGGGGGCACTGTTAGGCGCACTGGCCGGTATCAACGTGATCTCCGGGGCCGGGATGCTCGACTTTCTGCTGACCCAGTCGCTCGAGAAGCTGCTGCTCGATCACGAGGCCTGCGGAATGGCCCTGCGCGCCATGCGCGGAATCGATCCTGACGACGGCGCCGACGCCGCGGCTCTGATCGGCGAGGGCATCCGCCGCGGCGAGTTCCTCTCGCTCGAGCACACTATTCAACACTGGAGACGCGAGTTGACGATCGCCGGCCGAGTCATCGACCGGTCGGGCTACACCGAGTGGGAGGATGGGGGCGGAAAGACGGCCGATGAGAGAGCGGCGATTGAAGTGCAGCGCATCCTTCGCGCCGCCGAGGTCACGCCGCTCCCGGACGATGTCGGCACGGCCCTCGACGAGATCATGAATCACGAGATTGCCGCATGGTCGTAAATCGAAGGGACATCGACGGCCGGTGATGGTGAGCGGAGGGACGCGATTCTTTCGCCCCTTCGGGCTGACGCTGGATTTCCCCCCACTGCCCCCCGGGCTTACGCCACCGGGCTAATACTCTGACGCCCCTTCGGGGCTAACGACCACCAGAACAAATTCGGCGTTACGCCTCGAAGATGAGGCTGCAGCACGTCACGCCCGATTCGGCCTTCTCCAGCTCGTCCGCATCGACGGTGGCCACGTGCAGCCCGCCGGACTCGAGCAACCTCCGCGTACCGGGCCACGATGACGACATCAGAATGGTCTCGCCGATCCGAAGGGCGTTTCCGGCGTCGGGCTCGGATGCGGACACGGCGACGGCTTCCACATCGCCGAACAGTCTCGCCTCCACGAAGGAGGGATTGAATAGCAGTACGCCGACGTATGTCGCAGCAGATTTCAAATGCAGGCAGCCGCGGAAGGGAACGGCGACGACGTCATAGCCGTGCGGCGTGACCATCGCGCGCAGCTGCGCAATGCCGTCGTCATCGGTTCGCTGTGAGCGGCCGGCGTACAGCGTCCGGTCGATCCGCAGCACGTCGCCTCCGTCGATGCGGCCAGGCTCGCGAATGAAGTGAACCGGACGGTATTGCCGCAGCACTTGCGCGATGCTGTTGGTCTCGGAGCGGCGTGACTCCGCACCGGGACGGGTAATCACTGCGATCTCGTCGAGCACGATCGCCGCGTCCTCCACGAACACGCCATCCGGTGCCTGCGGCAGCTCCCCGGCATGAACAATCGTGCATCCGAGCTCCTCGAGCGCCTGCTCGTACGCACGATGGTGGGCGACTGCGCGCGCGTAGTCGATCGGCGTCCGATCGCGGAACGTCAGCTCGCATTCGGCAATGTGCGGACTGACAGAGCGCGTGATGGCAATGCGCACGGCCGGCAATTGTAGAACCTGAGTCCCGAGGCTGAGACCGGAGGTTCGGGAGCCGAGGGCTGACGGACGGTGGCTGAGAGGCTGAGGGCGCGAAGCGCCCGATAGAGCTTAGCGGCGGCCGTGAGGTCGCCGACAAGCGATGCCTCCTCCATCGAGGGCGTGGGGCGCCCGACACGATTCGGAAGCGAACCATCTGTCGCGTGCCACGTACGCTCTTACGCTTGGACGATGCACGTCGACGGCCTCACGGTCACCGGGTCGCCATTTGCCGATGCATCACCACCGTTCGCCGACCGGGCGGTGACCCGCGGTTCCTTCGCCCGTATCTTGCCCACGGACACCAACGAAGGAGTGGCAATGGAAGCGAAGCTCGAACAACCCGTGATCTTTCCGGTAGGCACCGCGATCAAGCTCGTCATCGGTACGTTCCTCACGGTCATCGGCATTCTGCTCACGCTCGAAAATCTCGATCTCGTCAACACGCTGCCCGTCCTGCGTTACTGGCCGCTCCTGCTGGTGGTGATCGGTCTGCTGAAGTTCGTGGCGAGGTCGGGATCGGTGTTCGGCATCGTCCTGATGATCGCCGGAGCCTGGATGACGGCTTTCAATCTCGACTGGATCCATTTCACGATCTTCGAGCTCTGGCCGCTGCTGCTCATCCTGGCCGGCGTGGTGATGGTCAGGCGCGCCTTCGGATGGAGCGCGCGCCGCAGCGCAATCTCGGGCGGCGGCACGTGGGCGATTCTCTCGTCGCGCAACATCGTCGAGACTTCGCGCGACTTCACGGGGGGGGAAGCGTTCGCCTTCATGGGGGGATGCCAGATCGACCTGACCGGTGCAGCCATGACCCGCCGCCCGGCCGTGATCGACGCCACCGCGATCTGGGGCGGGATCGACATTCTGGTGCCGGAGGATTGGGAGGTCGTCGGCGAGGTCGTGCCGATCATGGGCGGATTCGAGATGAAAGGCCAATCGAACGTCTCCCGCGCCGGCGGCCAACTCGTGGTTCGGGGACTGGCGCTGATGGGCGGGATCGAAGTGAAGAGCGTCAGGAG
>JADGOA010000266.1 GCA_017883215.1 Thermoanaerobaculia bacterium
GTGGGCGGAGGGCCGACGAGAGTTGCGGACGCGCTGCTGCGCGTCCCTACAGGTTCATCGCCGCTCCATCGGCTCCTGGCCGTTCGCCGGCTCAGGATGACACGCGAGGGCTACGCTCCCTTGGCCGGCACCTGCCACCTCTACCCCCCCTTACCTGCTACACGCTACCCGCCAGCACCCGCGCACTCGCTACTCGCTCCCTCCCCCGGTACAATCCCGCCGGACCATGTCTGTTCGGCTCTTTTTTGCTCTCTACCTGCTCGAGGCCGGCATTTTCTTCACGATCGTTCCGTGGACCCGCGTCTGGGCTGTCAACCCGCTGCTCCACCACGACATCGCCATCGGCATGTGGGCTGACAATCCGTTCGTTCGCGGCTTCATCTCCGGTTTCGGCCTCATCCACCTGATGATCGGCATACGCGACATCGTCGCGGTCGCGCGGGAGCGACGCGCGGCGGGTGGTGAATAGCGTGCGATTGCGGAAAGCGGATCGGACGCGATTCCTTTTTCCGGTCTTCCTCAGTGCGGCGCTCTTCCTGACGTACGCGCTGCTGAAAAAGCATCCGGGTCTGATCCCGAGCATCCCGCTGCTCAAGATCGATCTTCGCGATCTCGTCGGAAAGGATCTGAATCTTCTCAAGTTCGCGGCATTCATCCCGCTGGTCCTTCTGATCGTCCGCGCGTTCGACACGTTGGCATTCAGCGTGGTTGCGGGGCGGCGCCGAAAGACGCCCGTTCCTCAGCTGTTGCGCGACATAGTCTCGCTCGTCCTCTATGTTGTGCTGTTCGGCTCCGTCGTTACGACGGTGTTTCCGACCTTCGATCCAAAGACGTACTTCACCAGCGCCGCGGTCATCGGCGCCGTGCTTGCCCTCGCACTGCAAGACACGCTCGGGAATCTATTCTCCGGTATCGCTCTGGCGATGGAAGACAGTTTCGAGGTCGGCGACGTCATGAAATCGGCGGACCACATTGGCACTGTGGAAGCGATCACATGGCGCGCCACGCGGATCCGGACGTTCGACAACCACGTCGTGGTCCTGCCGAACTCCGTTCTGGCGCGCGATCGGTTCGAGGTCTTCGCGCGCACGAACCTCAATGCCCGCGTTCTTCAGGTCCCGATCGACTACAACGTTCCGCCGGCTGCTGCCATCGAGGTGCTGGCGCAGGCGGCCTCGCATGTCGACGGCGTCGCCAACGATGTGCCGTGCCTGGCCCGCGTGGCATCGTTCGGCGACTCCGGAATCACGTACGAGATCAAGTACTTCACACGCAACTACGCCGATCGCGACCGCATCGACGCCGCCATCCGGCGCGCGGTCTGGTATGCGCTGCGCCGCAATGAGATGTCGTTGCCGTTCCCGATCCGCTCGTATCAGCCGTACGTTCCCCCTGCCACGGGCAAGCACGAGATCGATCGCGACGTGATTCTCGAGCGGCTGCGGTCGATCGAGTTGCTCTCGCCGCTATCGGACGCGGAGCACCAGGCCATCGCCGATGCTGCCCGCGTGCACTTCTACGCGAAAGGGGAGACGGTCATCCGCCGTGGCGCTGCGGGCGATTCGATGTACGTCATCGCCAGGGGCTCCGTCTCCATCCGCATTCCGGACGTCGAAGCGACGAACGGATCGCAGGAGATCGCGCAGTTGAAGGAGGGAGCCGTCTTCGGCGAGATGGCTCTGCTGACGGGCGAGAAGCGGACGGCGAACGTGGTCGCTCTGACCGACGTCACGACGATCGAGATCGACAAATACGCGCTGCAGCCGGTGCTGGTGGATCATCCGGAATTGGCGGCGACGCTGTCGCACAGGATGAGCCAGCGTCGCGATGAACTGCAGACGATTCTTGCGCCGACTCCGGAAGAAGCGGAGAAGACGATTCTGACGCGGATCAAGACGTATTTTGGGCTGTAAAGAGGGGTCGGGGCTCGGGGGTCAGGGGTCGGAGGTGGTGGCCACGTTCGGTCTTGCGGAGCTCTAGATGACAGTCGGCAGTCGATCAGTGAGAATGTTGAGCTATTGGCTCGTCGAGGAATGGGACTGTACCCGGCCTCTGAGCCCCGACCCCCGACCCCTGACCCCCCCACCGCCATGAAACGCTTACTCATCGTCGAAGACAAAGAGTCCCTCGCCTTGATGCTCAAGGAGACGGTCGAGGCCGAAGGGCTGGAGGGAGAGGTTGTCTCCTCCGGCAGCGACGCCACGCGGCGGCTCGCCGAAGGGCGGCGGTACTTCGCGGTCTTGACCGACCTTCGCCTGCCCGGCGCGGACGGCATCGCGGTGCTGAAGCAGGCGAGGGAGAGCGATCCCGATTGTCCGGTGATCGTCATGACCGCATTCGCGACGATCGACAACGCCGTAGAAGCGATGAAGCTCGGCGCCTACGATTTCGTGCAGAAGCCGATCGATGTCGATCACCTGCTGATCGTTCTGCGCCGCTGCCGCGAGCACCGCGAGCTCCTTCACGAGAATCTGCTGCTGAAGGAGGAATTCCAGCGGCGGTACGGCCTGCCGGCCATCGTCGGCGAGTCGCCGCGCATCGTGGAGGTCTCGCAGGAGATCCAGCGCGTCGCCCCGACCGACTCGACGGTGCTGGTGCAGGGAGAGTCGGGGACGGGCAAGGAGCTCTTCGCGCGCGCCATCCATCAGCTGTCACGCCGGCGCGACCGGCCGTTCGTGGCCATCAACTGCGCGGCCATCCCTTCGACCCTGATCGAGAACGAGCTGTTCGGCCACGAGAAGGGATCGTTCACCGGCGCCACCGCGCGCCAGATCGGGAAGTTCGAGCTGGCCGACACGGGAACGATCTTTCTCGACGAGATCGGCGAACTGGGCGCCGACGTCCAATCGAAGATCCTGCGCGTGCTGCAGGAGCGGCGCTTCGAGAGGATCGGCGGCAATGCGCCGGTCGACGTCGACATCCGCGTGATCTGCGCGACGAATCGCGATCTCGGCGAGGACGTCCGGACTGGCCGGTTCCGCGAGGATCTCTTCTTCCGTGTCAACGTTTTCCCCGTGACGATTCCGCCGCTGCGCGCCAGGAAAGAGGACATCGACGCGCTGACCGACTTTTTCGTCGTGCGTATCGCGCGCGAGCTGGGGAAGCAAGGGCTGCGAATCAGCGACTCGGCGCGGGCACTGTTGCGAGCCTACGAGTGGCCCGGCAACATTCGAGAGCTCGAGAACTGCATCGAGCGCGCGGGGATCCTCTGCGACCGCAACACCATCGAAGATCGCGATCTGAAGCTCGTGCCGCTCCGCGCGAGCGCCGACGAAGCGCTTCGAGAGGCTCTCGATCTCTCCGGAACTCTCTCCGAGGCGGGTGAGCGCGCGCTGCGTAGCATCGAGCGGCTCAAGATTGCCGACGCCCTGCGCTCCTCCCCTAACCGGAACGAAGCCGCCGCCCTCCTCGGCATCGCCCCCAGAACGCTCGCAGCGAAGATGAAAGAGCTGGGGATGGCGGGCGAGTCCTGAGTGCTGCCGCGCGTGTCATCCTGAGCCGGTTAACGGCGCGGGCTCCGATGGAGCGGGAATGACGCTGTCATTCCGAGCCGGCGGAACCCCGAAGGGGTGGAGCGCGGCGAGGAATCCCCCGCCAACCCCGGGAAGTGCGGGGGATCCCTCGCTGTCCTCCGCCGCTCCGCGGCTCCGGCAGCTCGGGATGACAGGCTTGGCTCGTGTCGTCGTCGCACGATTCTGTCGGGCGCTACGCGCCCTGCTACGCTGAACCACGTCTGGGTCGGCGGCCTGACGGCCGCCGCCAGACTCTTTCGGCGGCTTCGCCGCCTTGCTCTCGCCGAACCCTCGTGGGTGGAGAAAGCTGGCGACCGACCCCGCGGGAGTTCGGCACGGCGCAGCCGTGCCCTGCGGTCGCTCCACGTGTAAGGTGTCAACCATGAGCGACCCGATCCCAACGGCCAAAGACGTCGTCGCGTTCCTCAACGACCGGTTCGCAGCTCGCGGCCTGCCGTACCGCATCGAGCAGATCGCCGTGCTGCCGTACGTGAACCCCATGTGGCTGTCGAACTGGGACGTGCCTCAGCTCACTGACGCGCCGGAGCGCGAGGTCATCGAGGAAGAGCTCCGCGAGGCCCGCTGGCGTTTCCCGCAGGTTACCAGCGAGTACTGAGGGCGGAAGCGCAGCCCCGACCGTCACACACCCTGCTGTGGGGCACGGCTGCATGGACCTCTGCCCACGAGCGATTGGGAACGGCGTATGCGTGCCGTACCTATGTAAGGTCCTGCGTAGGTTCGCGAGAGATCGCTGGACGTGCGGCAGATCACCGCCGCATCGTCCCTGGCGATAGAATCTATGAGCCCCACAGACGAAGGAGTCGACATGTCGAACTTGAGTAAGTCAGCGGCTTTCGCCGTTCTCGCGAGTCTATTTTCGGCCGTTTCGTCATTCGCAGCTTCGTACGTCGTTCCACCTGACGAGGTCTTCATCGGGAAGGCGGAGGGGATCGTCGTCGCGCGTGCGCTCACCTCGTTCGTCCGGGAGACGCAGGCATACGGGATCGAGACCGTCACCGAGTTCACGGTCGAGGAGCGGATCAAAGGCGACGAGTCGCTCGGCAGCACCTTCCGCATCCGCATCCCCGGGGGATTCATCAACGGCCACGCCATGGTGATCGGGGGAGCACCGCGCTTCGAAGACGGCGGCGAATATCTCCTCTTCGTCAACCGCCGCGATGGCGGTGATTTCGTGACCACCGACTTCGGCCTCGGCGCGTTCGCGTTCCGATACGACGACGGGGGACGACATGTCGTGGTACGGAATGAAGGGGAGATATTTGGGTGGGATCTCGACGGCACGCCGCATCGTGAGCTGCGCCGCGACGCGGCGCGATTTCTGAAGTACGTTCGTCAGAGCGTCGCAGGCATCCGCCCCGCAGCAGATTACGCCGTCGAGAAGCGGCCGCTCGTCGGCCCGCCCGCGCCGCAGCACGGCTACAAGGCCACGGTCAACCGGATCGCAAAGACGCTCGCATTCACCGGCACCTCGTACACGATGTCCGCTGACGGTACCGAAAGCGGGCAGGGCGCGCGCTGGCCGGGATTCCCGGTCTCCTGGCAGCAGGGCAACATGGAACCGGGCGCGTCGAACGGTGGAACGGATGCGATCAACACGGCATTCGGCCTGTGGAACGGTCTGGGTGTGGGCATCAACTATCAGCTGGGCGCGACCAACACCGGGAATCTCAACGGTATCAACGAGCCTGGGGACGGGGTGAACAACGTCGTCTTCGAGAAGAACCTCGGCGGTAGCTACAGCTGCAGCAGCGGTGGCACCCTCGGT
>JADGOA010000025.1 GCA_017883215.1 Thermoanaerobaculia bacterium
GATGCCGGCCGAGTGGCGCCGCTCGCGGATTCCCTCGGCAGGCCATGGCGCGCCTTTCCCCTCGCCGCGCCGCTTCTCGACGACGTCGGTCTCGTCCTCAACTGCGCCGGGCCTTTCAGCCGTACGAGCAGGCCGATGGTCGAGGCGTGCCTCGCCGCCGGCGCGCACTACCTCGACATCACCGGCGAGATCGACGTCTTCGAATCGATCTTCGCACGCGCCGAGGAGGCGCGCCGTCGTGGTGTGGCACTGATCCCCGGCGTCGGATTCGACGTGGTTCCGACCGACTGTCTCGCGGCGATGCTGGCGCGCCGCCTTCCGGATGCCGACCAGCTCATGCTCGCCTTCTCGACCAGCCGCGGCAGCAACATGAGCCGCGGCACGTTGCGCACGGCAATCGAAGGAGCGGCGAAGGGAGGCGTGATCCGTGAGCGCGGGCGGATCGTCCACGTGCCGCTCGCGCATGACGTGCGCGAGATCCGCTTCCCGAGCGGCGTACGGCGCGCGATGACGATTCCGTGGGGCGATGTCTCGACCGCGTTCCGCACGACCGGCATCCCGAACATCCGCGTCTACACGGCGTCGTCGGATCGCGCCATCAGACGTGCCCGGCGCTTTGCGCGGCTCGCCCCTCTCGCCGCCCTCCCTGGCATCACTCCTCTATTGAAGTGGCTGGTGCGGAGGGGCGGTCCGTCCGCGGATCAGCGCGCCAGCGGACGCGTGGAGCTGTGGGGACGCGTCGCGAGAGGAAGCGAGGAAGTCTCGATGACGATGACAACGCCGGAAGGATACGAGCTGACCGTGCGCACGGCGCTCGCCGCGGTCGAGCGGCTTCTCAATGGGTCCGTCGGATCTGGCGCCTTTACTCCATCGCAGGCGTTCGGCGCGGAGTTCGTCACCACGATTCCCGGCGTCTCGATCTGACGTTCGCGCGGCGCGGCGCTGTGGGGAAGCGCGGCAACGCGTCCGCAGCTTGCGGCCCGAGAGCGGACGCGCTGCTGCGCATCCCTACAAGCTTCAAAGTTGGTGCAACTGCGGCTGCGCCGTGCCCTATGGTCGACGCGGTGCTGTCTTGCACAGATCGATGGTGCGATATTCGACCCGCTTCGTGCGCGGCACGTATCTGCCTTCCCTGAATGCCACGAGGCGGCCGTCGCGGAAAGTCAGATCGACGAGGCTCAATTCTTTGGAGGCTGCGGACTTCCTCGCCAGCGCCCGCGTCAACCACGACCGGTCGGAGTTGTCGTAGCCTCCTTCGCGCGCCAGCCGGGTCACGTCGGCGCGCGTCATGCCGCAGCGGAGCGACTGAACGAACGAGGGCGGCCGCGCTTCCTCTCGTTGGCAGGCTGCGGCGGCGAGCAGCGCGCAGGCTGCCAGCGCTGAACGGAGCGTCATTCTGGCCGGCACTGTGTCATTCATTGACATCAAACCTTTCGAAAGATCCCCGCGACGGACGCAGGAATCGACGTCCGCCGTGACGGAACAGCAAAGTTACCGCATCGGTCCGTAACAACGAGTCCTGTTCTTCGTCGATTCGGTCCACCGCTCGCCATGTTCTTCTTTGCGAAATGCTGATCGAGTGGGCGCAGACGCCTCTGCGAAGCGCGTCTGTCTACAAACGAGTACCGCTCTGTCCACTTCCGGATACGCCAAATGCCGCTCTGACGGTCCGCCACTGCCGTTCTTTTCTGGCAGCCGTCTTGCTCGGCGATGCGCGATCCCTACCAAGAATGATCCGCATGCGACAGTCGCTCTCTTCAATTCTGCTCATCGCTCTTCTGGCGCTGCCGGGCCGGGCCGCCTTCGCTGCCGGCTCGCCCGCGGCTCGTGCTCTCGCTCCCAATTTCACCCTTCCTACCAGTTCAGGCACCGTGTCGCTTCACGACCTCCGCGGCAAGGTGGTCTTCGTCGATTTCTGGGCCTCGTGGTGCATGCCGTGCCGCCAGTCCTTCCCCTGGATGAGCGGGATGTCGGACCGATACAGCGCTGACGGGCTGGTGATCGTCTCGATCAATCTCGACAAGAACCGCGAGGCGGCCGACGCCTTTCTCCAGCAGTTCCCCGCTCCTTTCACGGTGGCGTTCGATTCGGCGGGAAAGACGGCCGAGGCCTTTCACGTCGAAGCGATGCCTTCCAGCTTCATCGTGAGCCGCACCGGAAACATCGTCTATTCGCACGCTGGGTTCCAGCCGAAAGAGGCTGACAGGGTCGAAACTCAGATCAAGGAGGCGTTGTCGAAATGATCCGAACAACCAGAAGGCTCGTTCGTCTCGTCGTCGCTTTGGCGCTGCTGGTGGCCGGCGGATGCGCGACCGTCCAGCCGTGGGACCGCGATCTCCTCGCTGAAAAGAAGATGAGCTTCAATCCCATGCCGATGATTCTGGCGGTGGACGAGCACATCTACTTCAGCAAAGAAGCGTCCATGGGCGGCATCGACGTCGCAGGCGGCGGGTGCGGATGCAACTAGAGTCTCCGAAGCGACCCTCCCTCCGCGACGCGCTCCACACCGCGGCGCTGGCGCTGCTTCTCGTCCCCGGGGCAGCGAAAGCGGAAGACGCAAAAGACCGCGTCGATTTCACTTCCCTTCTATACGGTGAGCAGAGCCGCACACAGGTCATCGAGCCGATCATCCGCTTCACGCATCTGTGGCCGGACGGTCAGTCGGTCTCCACGCAACTCGGCATCGACGTCATCACCGGAGCGTCGCCCACAGGCGCGCTGCCGTCGGGCGTGGTGCAGACGCGAACGAGCGCGTCGGGACGGGTGCTCACGTCTCCCGCCGGCCAGATCCCCGTGGCACCGTTCCGCGATCGCCGCGTCTCACTCGACAGCGAGTGGCAGAAACCTTTCGCGCGGTTCCTCACGTCGACCGTCGGCGGCCACTTCTCCAGAGAAAAGGACTATCAGTCGCTCGGCGTCAGCGGGAAGTTGTCCACCGATCTGATGCACAGGCTGCTCACAGTGACCGTGGGCGGCGGCGTCAGTCACGATACGGTATTTCCGGTCGGCGGCACCCCCGCCGGACTGTCGGACGCCACGATCGTGCATACCGGCAGCAATGCGAAAAACGTTTCCAACGTGCTCCTCGGCGCCTCCCGTATCCTCAGCCGCAGATGGATGGTGGGTGTCACCGGCACCCGCACGTTCGAGAGCGGCTATCTGACCGAACCCTACAAGGTCATCAGCCTCATGAATCGCGTCACCGGCACGCCGATGGGCGATCTCACCGACAAGAGGCCATCGACGCGCGACAGGTCGTCCCTCCTGTTCAGCTCCGTCTACCACCTGACGGACGACGTTTTCTACGCGAATTACCGGTATTACTGGGATACATGGAGTGTGCGCTCGCACACCATCGATCTCAAATACCGGCGCCAGATCGACCCGGATACGTATCTCGAGCCGCTGTTCCGCTATTACACACAGACAGCGGCCAGCTTCTATACGGTCGGCCTCACTCAAGGTGCGCCGCTTCCCGATTATGCGACGAGCGATTACCGCCTCGGCGTCCTGAACACGGTGACACTCGGCGCAACCTTCGGCTTCCATCCCGAGGACAGTCCGGGCGAGTGGACCCTCCGCGCGCAGTACATGAGGCAGTCCGGCGACAGCTCCCCGCCCAACGCGATCGGGATGCAGCGCCGGTTCGACCTGGCGCCCCCGATCAACATCTATGCGGTGGTGCTCGGTTACTCGTTCGGCTACTGAGGTCCGGACTTGAGCGTCACCATCCGAGCTGCCGATCTGAAGGGGGGGCGTGAGCCCCTCCTCAGTCGTATCGAGGACTACTTCGTCGGCACGTTCACCGCGATGGCCAGCCCGTGCAGTGTCCTGGTGGATACCGAAGACCGCAGCGAAGCCGCGGCAGTGCTGAGCGTTGCGGAAGCTGAGGCTCGCCGCGTCGAGCAGAAGTTCAGCCGGTATCGCCGCGACAACGTCGTCGATCAGATCAACCACTCCCAGGGCCGCGCGGTCGAGGTCGATGAAGAAACGGCCCTGCTCATCGACTATGCCGAGATCTGCCATGACCTGTCGGAGGGCCTGTTCGACATCACCTCCGGTGTGCTGCGGCGGGTGTGGACATTCGACGGAGGCAGCCGCGTGCCGAGCCGCAGCGACGTGGAGAAGTGCCTCCGGCACGTCGGCTGGTCGAAAGTGAAGTGGGAAAAGCCGGCGCTGACGCTCCCGCAAGGCATGGAGATCGACTTCGGCGGAATCGGAAAAGAGTACGCAGTCGATCGCACCGCAGCGCTCATCGCTGCGCGGACGCGCAGCTCGTACGTCGTCAACTTCGGCGGCGATCTCTTTGCCTCCGGTTTGCGGCATGGCAATCAGACGTGGGGCATCGGCATCGACGACCCCGATCGCACCGGGGCAGCGGCGCTGTACCGCCTCGATGTTGCCACCGGCGGCATCGCCACCAGCGGCGACGCGCACCGATTCGTGCGATGGCGCGGGAAGCGGCTCGGTCACATCCTCAATCCGAAGAGCGGCTGGCCGGTTGCCGACGCACCGAGATCCGTCACCGTCGCCGCCCGCACGTGCATGGAGGCCGGGTCGCTCTCGACCCTGGCGTACCTGCAGGGAGCGGGCGCGCGAGCGTACCTCGAACAGAACGGCGTTCAGTTCTGGATCGTGTGAGGGCGGGCCGAAGGCTCAACCTCGGTTTTCGGCACGCATATCAGTCCCCCCGATCTTTTCCGCGAAACCGTCCGCTACTCCTTCGTTACCAGCTCGATCCGGAACGGGTAGTAATCCTCCTTCGTGGCCGCGGGTGCACAAAAGGCGCAAACGATCGCGACGAACACGTTCGCGACCGTCCACGACCGCATCGGTCTGCTGCCGCGCCCGTGAATCCGCCGTAGGGCACGGCGCAGCCGTGCCCTACGGTGCCTTGTAGAGGTCGCGTGGTGCTCCTGCCCCCTGTGGTGAATTCGAAGTGGCATTTCCACACAGGCCCGCGATAATGCGGGCATGCGCATCGCTCACTGCAGGCTCGCTCTCGTCATGACGCTCCTCGTCGGCGTCACGACCGCCTCCTTCGCCGCACCGAAGCCCGCCCCGAAACCGCACGGGCTCGATCTCGCCGGCATGGACAGGAGCGTCGACGCCGGCGACGACTTCTTCGCGTACGCAAACGGTCAATGGGTGAAATCGACAGTCATTCCGGCGGACCGCTCGAACTGGGGAGTCTTCGCCATGCTGGCCGAGGAGGCCAACAAGCGGACCGTCGGCCTCATCCAGCAGGCCGGGAAGTCGAAGGCCGCAAAGGGCTCTGAGATCCGGAAGATCGGCGATTACTACGCCGCCTACATGGACGAGAAGGGCATCGAGGCGAAGGAACTGCGCCCCCTGCGGACCGAGCTCCAGGGTATCGCCGCCATCGCCGACAAGGCTGCGCTGGCCCACTTTCTCGGCAGCGAGCTGCGCGCCGACGTCGATCCGCTCAACAACACGAACTTCCACACCGACCGGCTCTTCGGCCTCTGGGTGTCGCCGGATTTCGACGCGCCGAACCGCAACGCCGCCTACCTGCTTCAGGGCGGCCTCGGCATGCCGGATCGCGATTACTACCTCGGCACCGACGCGGCGAGCACCGCTCTGCAGGCGAAATACCGCCAGCACATCGCCGCAATCCTGAAACTCGCCGGCCTCTCCGATGCGGACGCGCGAGCCACGCGGATCTACGACCTCGAGCACAGGATTGCCGAGGCGCACCTCAGCCGCACCGACTCCGAAGACGTACACAAGGCCAACAACCGCTGGACGCTCCACGATTTTTCTGCGAAAGCCCCGGGCCTCGACTGGCCGCGCTACTTCGAGGGCGCTGCGCTTTCGGCGCAACCGAGCCTCATGGTCTGGCAGCCGGGCGCGGTCACCGGCATCGCCGCGCTCGTGGAGAAAGAGCCGCTCGCGGAATGGAAGGACTACCTGACCTTCCATGCCGTCGATCGCGCCTCGCCTCTCCTGCCGAAGGCATTCGTCGATGAGAACTTCAAGTTCTACGGCACCGCGCTCACCGGAACGACCGAGCTGCGGCCGCGGTGGAAGCGGGCGGTGGAAGCCACCAACGCGGCCATGGGCGACGCTGTCGGCAAGCTCTACGCCAGGCACTACTTCCCGCCGTCGTCCAAAGCGGCGGCGCAGAAGATGGTCGGGAACATCGTGGCCGCGTTTGCAAACCGCATCGATCATCTCGACTGGATGGCGCCGTCCACGCGCGCAAAGGCCAAGGCCAAACTCGACACGCTGTACATCGGCATCGGCTATCCGGAGCGCTGGCGCACTTACTCGGGTCTTCAAGTCGACCGCGGCGACGCCCTCGGCAACGCCAGGCGCTCGGAGCTGTTCGACTATCGCTCCAGCCTGGCGAAGCTCGGCAAGCCGGTCGACAAGTCGGAATGGTGGATGACCCCGCAAACGGTGAACGCCGTGAACCTTCCACTGCAGAACGCGCTCAATTTCCCCGCGGCCATTCTCAATCCGCCGTTCTTCGACGCCACCGCCGACCCGGTGCAGAACTACGGCGGGATCGGGACGGTCATCGGACACGAGATCAGCCACAGCTTCGACGATCAGGGAAGTCAGTTCGACGCGCAGGGGCGGCTGGCGAACTGGTGGACGAAGGAGGACTTCGCCCATTTCACCGCCGCGGCCGACCGGCTGGCGGCGCAGTTCGACACCTACGAACCGCTGCCGGGGCTGCACGTCAACGGCAAGCTGACGCTCAGCGAGAACATCGCCGACGTGGCCGGGCTCTCGGCCTCATACGACGGCTACCGCAAGGCGTATGGGGGCAAAGCGGCGCCGACGGCGCAGGGCCTCACAGGCGACCAGCGCTTCTTCCTCTCTTTCGCGCAGATCTGGCGGAGCAAGTTCCGGCCGGAAGCGCTGCGAGCTTCCCTGATGACCAATGGCCACGCACCGGGCGAGTACCGCGCCGACACGGTGCGCAACATCGATGCGTGGTACGCCGCCTTCGACGTGATGCCGGAGCGGAAGCTGTACCTCCCGCCAGCGGAGCGGGTGCGGGTGTGGTGAGTGCGTGGAGTCGTTGAGCGAGCGCAGAGTCGAGACGCGTTGGCTGACGCGGGCCACTTCCGCTGCAAGCGCTAGTTGGGCGCAGGGGCCTGCAATGACACTCTGCATGGCACTCGTCTGTGGGAACGATCGGAAGTCCCACCTTCACGGCGCCCGCCGCTCCTACCGCATCAGCCGCAGCAGAGCGCGGACGCGTCTGGCGTTCTCGCCGGCATCGCCGCGGCCGACGCGCGAAACGGAGCGGATGTCGATCCGGCTCCCATGTCCGTCAGGACGGACGCGGATCACCACGTCATCCTTGAATCCGAACCAACCCGTCGTCGCCGTTCCCTCGATCCTCCCCTCGGCCGGTTCCGTGGCGATGAGGTTCAGACCTTCCGCATCCGCGGCGCGCATCGCCCGCGCGAACGCGTCAGCGGGGACGTCGTCGGCCAGAATCAGCGGTGCGATGTCGGGATAGAACCGCCTCTGCCACTCTGCGGTTTTCCGTCCTTCGTATGCCACCGGGTTCGTCTGCGATCCGCGCAGCGCGACGGCGGCGACCAGACGCGGCGGATCGTTCGGATCGGTGGTGATGTCGTGAATCGGGGCCGTGCGGAACGCCACGGCGATGTGCCACCCCGTCACGATCACGAGAATCGCGGAGACGCCGACCGTGAGAATCGACATCGGCGTGAATTGCTTCGCGCGAGCAACGGCGATCAGCGCCAGGAGGAGGGCGAGCAAGGCGATGGGGAGCGTCAGCGCGAACAGCCGCAGCCCGATGCCGTAGCCGAACCATCCCAGCCGCGTTCCCGGTCCGGAGCTGAGAAATGCGCCCGCCGCGACGACGGCAAGAATCCACGCTGCGCGCTTCATCGCGCTGTTATACGCCCTACTTCGGTGACCTCACCAGTTTCTCGAAAAGACTCTCCAGAGCGGCGTTCACGTCGGAATGAACCCCCGAGTGCACCGCCGAGGTCTGAATGACCGTGCTGCGAGGCGCGACGAGCCAGTGGAAACGCGCACGTTGGGCAAGGTTTCCGATCGATCCAGCCTCCTCGCCGCCCGCGCACACCTTCGGGATCGTCGCGAGATGGGTCTCGACAGCGGCGAGATCGACGGAAGGATCGAGCGCGAGCAGCCGATCGTGATCGAGTTCGATGTTCAGCGTTCGCGCGATCTCGCCCGACACGAGCTCGGCGAGCAGCGCTCTGGCTCCCTGTCCGGCGCCGCGGAACTTCACGACGTAAGTGCCGTCGTCGTCGCCCGCGACGATGGCCGGCAGCGAGCCCCCTTCGCGCAGCGGCGTCACGTACTCCGTCGCGGTGATGGTGCGGATCATCGCGCAAGCATAGCGAAGACGCGGCGACTAGAGGCTGCGCAGAAATCGAATTCACCACAGAGGCACAGAGAGCACAGGGACTGTTCCTCGCCTTTCTTTCTCTGTGCCCTCTGTGTCTCTGTGGTGAAAGAGAGGCACGAATGGGTAACCACGCGTGCGCTGAGGCATAATCTTCAGATGAAGCGAATTCCTCTCATCGCCGCGCTGGCTCTCTCGACCTCTCTGGCTGCTGCCACCGCTCCAGCGCGGAAATCGATGTCCGCACCTCCAAGGATCGGACAGCAGGCACCCGACTTCACTGCGGTCGACCAGAACGGCAAGACGGTCCACCTCTCCGACGCGCGAGGCCACAAGGTCGTCCTCGTTTTCTACCGCGGTTACTGGTGACCTTACTGCGTCCGGCAGGTTGCCGGCCTTCGCGACCTCGTTCGAGCATTCGGAGAGGTGCGCTTTTTCGCGATCAGTCCCGACCGTTCGCAGCAGAGCGGTGAATTCGCCAGGAAAGTGGCCGGCGATGGGCGAGGCGCGGTTGCGTTCTCGCTTCTCTCGGATTCGCACTCTGTGATCATCGACCACTACGGATTGCGCGATCCCGCGTATGCGCGGGAGAAGATCGACGGCGTGCCCCGCCCCGCTGTCTTCGTGCTCGACCAACAGGGGCGCGTCCGCTGGTCAGAGGTCGAGACCGACTACCGCGAGCGGGCTTCGAACGAAGAGGTGGCCGCGGCGCTCGATGCGTTCGAGTAGCGGAACCGCTGCGAAAGGAGAATCCCATGCGCATCTTCAGGCCCTTCCTTCTTCTCCTCGCCGTCTTCCTTTTCGTCAACGCCGATGCCGGTCCGAAGCCTCGCATCGACTGGACGGCAGTCGGCCAGGCGCTCGGGCGCGCCGGCGCCATGCAGCCCGGCGACGTTTACAAGGTGAGCTTCCCGCGAAGCGACCTGGCCGTGACTGCGGACGGAGTTGCCATCAAACCGGCGCTGGCACTCGGAGCGTGGGCCGCTTTCCGCCAGAGCGGCTCGACGGCGATGGCCATGGGCGATCTTGTGCTGCTCGAATCGGAGGTCAATCCGGTCATGAGGGCGCTGCAGGCCGGAGGCATCGAGCAGAGTGCACTTCACAATCACCTCATCGGCGAGTCGCCCCGGGTGATGTACATGCACTTCAGCGCGCACGGCGACGCGGTGAAGATCGCCGCTACGCTCCACAGCGCGTTAGGTCTGAGCAAGACACCGCTCGGCGCGACCGCCGCATCCGTCCCGTCGCCGGCGCTGGACCTGCCGGTCGCGGACCTCGACCGCATCCTCGGCGTCGCCGGCAAAAGCAACGGCGGCGTGTACCAGTTCAGCGTCCCCCGCGCCGAGACCGTCATCGAGCACGGCATGGAAATCCCGCCATCGATGGGCGTCGCCACGGCGATCAATTTTCAGCCCACCGGCGACGGACGCGCCGCCATCACCGGCGATTTCGTCCTGATCGGATCGGAAGTCAACCCCGTCATCCGTGCACTGCAGAGCGGCGGCATCGCCGTGACCGCCATCCACAGCCACATGCTGGACGAGCAGCCGCGCCTTTTCTTCATGCACTTCTGGGCCAATGCGAATGCGAAAGAACTGGCCCAATCCCTCCGCTCGGCGCTCGATCGGACGCACCTGAAGAAGTGAGCGCGAGTCGCATGGAGTACCGGCCCTCAGCCTGTCGATCGGACGCCGGAAGTCCTCGCCCGGCGGAAGTGGAATGGCGGCAAGAACAAAGGCACCGGCGAGCTGCGCCGGTGCCTTGCGTAAAGTGGAAGCGAGGGCTCAGTCGCGACGCGTATCGACCGAGTCGACGCCGTTGGCAGCGAAGAGGCCGTTGCGAAGCCACGAGCCGGTGAGCGTCACCCGATCGCCGCGGCGCAGGTCACGACCGTCGATGCGGCTGTAGCGCGGGTCGATCGAGCGGGTGTCGACTGTGACGAACCGGCCGGTGCGGTCATCGCGCAGCGAGAGCGTGCCGGTGCGGTAGTCGACGCGGTCGACGTATCCGGTGACGTAATCATTGCTGTATCCACGGTTGTCGCCGTATCCGCCGTTGTCGTAGTAAGGATCATCGTAGACATCGGCGTAGATCACGCCACCGCGGAAGATTCCGCCGAGGCTGATGCCGATGCCGACGCGCCAGTCGTTGCGCCAGCGCGCTTCCGGCACCCAGAACGAGTAGCCGCCGTTGTCGAACCACACGCGGTAGCCGCCGCGCTCGTGCGCATAGCGGCTGATGCGGCCCTGCATGCTCACGCGCTCATTGTTGCGGTACTGACGAGACGACTCGCTGCGGCCGCGGTCGTACGACCCGCCGCGCGACCCCTCGCTACTGTTGCGGTCGTTGCGTACGGCAGCCTGGTCGGCCTGGTTGCTACGATTGCGTGTATCGGTCTGGTAGCCACCGTTGCGTGTATCGGCCTGGTTGCCACCGTTGCGCGTGCCGGCCTGGTTGCCACCGTTGCGCGTGCCGGCCTGGTTGCCACCGTTGCGCGTGCCGGCCTGGTTGCCACCGTTGCGTGTGCCGGCCTGGTTGCCACCGTTGCGTGTGTCTGCCTGGGTTCGCGAGCCGCCGCGATTGAGGTCGTTGCGATGATCGCCGCTCTGCGCGTTACCGCCGCGGCTGTCGCGCGAGACGCGTCCGTCACGGTAATCGCCGCCGGGCCTTGTCCCGTCCTGCGGACGATTATCCGCAAAAGCGGACGTCGCCAACAGCAGTGCGAGAGCGCCTGCTCCCGCGAATTTTGTGGCCAAAACACTGGACTTTTTCATGGTTTTCTCCCTGGAACCGGTGGACGACGAGCATCACTATCGCAAGGGGACTGCCATGTTTGTTGGCCGAGGGCCGTGCGTAGCACGCGACAAACGGTTCTCTTCCGAATCCTCTCGGGCGCTTCGCGCCCTCGGCCCTCGGCCCTCAACACTCAGCACCCAGCTTCACCGGATTCCCATCGCCTGCTCCAGCTCCTCGCGACGGGTGCGCGACACCGGCAGCTCGGTACCGTCTTTCAGGCGCACCGCGTAGTCGCCCCCCGACGCGCGGCGCAGGGTGTCGATGCGATCGAGGCGGACGATGACCGAGCGGTGGACTCGGAAGAACACCGCCGGATCGAGCTTCTCCTCGAGTGTCTGCATCCGCTCCCGCACGGCGAACGTGCGCTCGGCGATATGGAGCTCCGCGTAAGGACCACTGGCGGTGATGTAGTCGATCCGCGCCACCGGCACCACGCGCGTCTGCCCGCGGCTCTCGACAGGAATGCGATCCAGGTATCGCCCTTTCCGCCGCGGCGCGTCGGGCAGCGGCTGCTCGTGCAACAGCGTCAGCAGCCTTCTGGTCACCTGCTCGACTTCCTGCAGCTCGATGGTCTTGCGAGCACGCCGCAGCGCCTGCCCGAATCGCTCGTCGTCGAACGGTTTCATGAGGTAGTCGACCGCGGCGATCTCGAAGGCCTTGAGTGCGAACTGATCGAACGCGGTCACGAAGATCGTCGCCGGCATTCGCGCGGCGCCGATGGCCTCGACGACCTGGAGACCGCTCATGCCCGGCATCTGCACGTCGAGGAAGACGAGGTCCGGCTCGAGGCGACGGATCATCTCCACGGCCTCGACGCCCGTCGCCGCGGTGGCCACGACCTCGACGTCGCCTCCCCTGGCCAGCAGGTCCTCGACGCGCTGGCGGGCCAGCGGCTCGTCGTCGGCGACAACAACGCGCAGCTTCCTGGCTTCAGGCATGGGCACCGCCCGAAGTGTGAAACGGCAGCGCGATCTCCGCGACTGCGCCCCCGCCCGCGGGGGATGACAGCACCACCTCGCCGCGGCCGCCATAGAGCTGGGCCAGCCGCTCGCGGGTGTTCGCCAGGCCGACTCCGGCGGAGGCCGCCGCAGCGATGCCAGGCCCGTTGTCGCGCACGATCATGTAGAGAAGGTCGCCGTCGCGGTGCGCGGCGATGGAGATCCGCCCTTCTCCGGTGGCGCGCGCGGCGCCGTGCTCGAGGGCGTTCTCCATGATCGGCTGAAGGATCAGATTCGGGACGAGCGCGTCCAGCGTCTCGTCGTCGATCTCCATCTCCACCCGCAGCTTTCCCTGGAAGCGGATTTCCATGATCTCGATGTAGCGCCGCAGGAAGCCCAGCTCGTCGCGAAGCGGCACCTCGTCTGCGCCGCGGCTGTCCATGGTGTGCCGCAGCAGCTCCGAGAGCCGCGCGATCATCCGCCGCACACCGGCCGGATCGCGCTCCACGAGCGCGGAGATGGCGTGGAGCGTGTTGAAAAGAAAGTGCGGATTCAGCTGCATCCGCAGCGCATCAAGGCGGGCCACGGCGAGTTGTGCCTGCAGCCGCGCGGTCTGCTGCCGCAGCTCGGCATCGCGAAGGAAGTACTCGCGCGCAAAGCCGGCGGCGAGAATCGCAAGGTAGACGAGCAGCTGGTTGAGGAAGCGGAAACGGCCGATCTCCCGCAGCGGCGCGAACGCCGAGGGCGGTCCGCCGCGCCGCATCGGAACGGCCGGAGCGCTGAAGACGATGTCGCGCGCCACCTCCAGCAGCAGGTAAACGCCGATGGAGATCACGACGCCCACGCCCAGGAGAATGGCGATGCGCATCACCCAGCGCGAACGCTCCGGGCCGAAGCGGCTGGTGAGCCAGAACACGAGCGGCGTCACCGCGGCCCAGATCCACGACTCGATGTAGGCGAGAGCGATCGGTCCGGCCGGCGAGACGACGCGAAAGCCGAACGCTCCTCGCGGATCGAGAAGGCGGTTGACCGTCGAAAGCGTCGCCAGCGACGTCCAGAAGATGAAGATCAGCCCCAGCTCGCGGTGGCTGAATCGGCGCGTGGTCGAGCTCATCGCTGTCATTGAGTATCACTGTTTGTGCCGCTTCGGTGCAGTTCGTGACACGCCGGTGCAATTCGAGCCGCTCCGGAAAGGGAACGACCCCGCGCTTTGTCTCCTGTCCCGACTGGCGAACGCAAATCACAACGGATTGGAACCCCGAAGACGACTGCGGACGCCGGCGACATTCAAGGAGAAAACCATGACGAGACAGAGCAAGTGGATCACCGGTCTGGCGGTCGCGGCGCTCAGCGGTTCGCTGGCGTTCGCCGCCATCGGACACGAGAACGCACACGGATGGGCCGGCCATGAGGGCAAGGGTCATCAGGAGCAGATGGCAACGAAGCTGAACCTCACGCCATCGCAGAAGCAGCAGTGGGCCGATGCGCAGAAGGCGTTTTTCGAGCAGAACAAGCCCTTCCTGCAGCAGGCGCGGCAGACCATGAACGACTACCGCGCGGCGAAGAAGGCCGGCGACACGGCCAAGGCCGAATCGATCAAGCCGACGATGCAGTCGCAGCGCGCGCAGATGAAGTCTCTCCGCGACGCGCAGAACGCGAAGCTGATGCCGATCCTCGATGATCAGCAGAAGGCGCAGTTCCAGCAGATGCTCGCCCAGCGCGCGCAACATCAGCATCACGGCGGGCAGCAGAAGTAAGACGGACTCAGGCGGTCGTACAACCAGCTCTCAGGAGGACCGGATCGCCGGCTCCTGGGAGCTTTTTTGTGTGCGATCGCAATGAACGGAGTTGGGACGCGCTGCTGCGCGTCCGCTCTCGGGGGCGAAAGCTGCGGACGCGCTACTGCGCGTCCCTACAGGCCCGGAGCCTGGCGCCCACCAGCCCAAACGGCATTGAAGCGGTGCAGAGATGCTACCGATACGTACGTCAGGCACGCGGCGCCGAAGCTAACTCATCGGTGTCCACTTCGCGGTGAGAGAGATGCGCTCCGTGTTTTCGGGCCAGGCGTCGGTCGCCAGGTAATAGACCCCGTCGCCTTCGCGGCGCACTTTTCTCGTCAGCTCGCTCACGCTCTGGCAGGCCGCTTTGCTTCCGCGCACCGTGCTTCGATCGACGGTGTTGCCGGTACGCTCGGCGACGCCTTCGTACACTCGGATTTCCAGGAACTTCTGACCTGTCTGCACCATTAGAACGTTGGGCGCCTTACCTTCGCAGCCAGACCAAAGGCCTCCAGCAGCACGATAGCGTACCAGCCGAAGTCGATCTGCCACACCTTCCAGCCGAGTCGCGCCGACCACGGCATGGCGTGGTGGTTGCCGTGCCAGTTCTCTCCTTGAAGCATGTGGAGGATTCCCAGCCAGACGATGTTCTGCGACGAATCCTCGCCCGCCTGCCGGCCGGCTCGCATGTGAGCGATGCTATTGACGAAGCACTGCATGTGCAACGAAGCGGTCAGGCGCATCGGCCCAAGCCAGAAGAATGCCACCGGCCCGAAGGCCAGCCCACCGAAGAGCGAGACCGCCAGGATCGGCATCTGCATCCGGTTCCAGAAGCGGTATTCCGGCTTGTCGAGATCGGGACACCACCGGTTCAGCGGCACGTTCCCGGCCTGCCACAGCCATCGCAGATGCGACCACCAGAAGCCGCCGATCGAAGGGCTGGAGATGTCCTCCGCGGTCTCGACTTTCGCGTGATGCTGACGGTGATTCGCGCTCCACGAGTCGGGCGCTCCCGATCCGTTGAACATGGCGAAGAAGATCAGGGCGTGCCTGACCACCGGATGCAACCGCACCGCGGCATGCGCCAGCGATCGGTGATAGCAGACCGTGACGCCCAATCCTCCGAGCCACATCAGGAGAAAAGTAGCGAGCGCCACTTTCCAGCCCGGAATTGGGAAAAAGATCACGCCAACGACAGCGAGAAGATGGATGGCCAGCAGATAGAAGAACGTTGCCCGATCGCCTTCGGCAGCCTTCCACCAGGGAGCCTTCCACGGCTCAGGGCCGAGGCTGGAAACGATCGGGGCGTTGCTGGCCGTCACCGGCGGAGAGAGCTCGAGTACGGATTCGCTAATGGTTCCTCCAGTTTACCTTGAGAACCAACGGGCGAGCCGAGTCATTGCCTACAGAAGCAGACCGCAGACGGCAGACCGCGGACCGCGGTCCGCCTTCGGCGTTCGCCCTGTGGTCCGCGGTCTGCGGTCTGCGGTCTGCCGTCTCGTCTGCTATGCCGTGAAGCCGCGCGGTTGCCCTGCGGCTTCGAACAGGCTCTGGTGCTTGAGGCAATACGGCGTCCACGGCACGGCATCGAGCCGTTTGGCCTCGATCGGCCCACCGTCGATGACGCACTTGCCAAACGTCCCTTCATCGATGCGCCTCAGCGCGTCCTGCACCTGTTCGAGGACCGTGGCGTCGAGTTCGGCTTCGGTGAACCGATCGCTCGCCGCGATATCGGCCACGCTGGCGTCTCCCGCATCACCTGGGGAGTCGTCGACCTGTTCGCGCGCGTCGCGGGTATCGCGTCCCATCCGAGCGGAGATTTGCTTTTCGATCTCGAGCAGCTGTTGCTTGTAATGTTGAATTTTCACGGCATCCTCCGTTACCGAGTTTCGCAGGACTGAGCCCGGCACGCCGATGATCCAGTCGTCAACTGAGAGGCTGTGCAGAAATCCAGAGCGGATTTCTGCACAGCCTCTGAGCATACGGCAAAATCGCCGGCACCTCCGAGGCTGTGCCGGTGACGAGGCGATGTCAGACAGCCGTGCCGAACAACGATCCAACGCCCGCCGTGATCAGCATCGCCAGCGCGCCCCAGAACGCGACGCGCCACGCGCCGAGGACTACGGGCGCGCCACCCGTGCGAGCGGCGAGAGCGCCCAGCACTACGAGCGAGGTGAATGACGTGAGCCCCACCGTCAGCGCCACCCGCGTTTGAGGCGCGAGGATGATGGTCAGGATCGGCAACGCTGCACCCGCTGCGAACGACGACGCAGAGACGATCGCCGCCTGCAGTGGATTGGCGGCCAACTCTGCCGACATTTCCAACTCGTCGCGAGCGTGTGCGCCGAGCGCATCATGGGCCATCAACTGCTGCGCCACCGTGCGGGCAAGCTCCGGCTCCAAACCGCGTTTCACGTAGATTCCCGTGAGCTCCTGAACCTCTGCCTCCGGATCAGCGGCGAGCTCGTGCCGCTCCTTATCCAGGTCGGCGCGCTCGGTGTCAGCCTGTGAGCTGACGGAGACGTACTCCCCCGCCGCCATGGAGAGAGCGCCGGCCGCCATTCCTGCCACACCAGCCAGCAGGACCTCGCTGTGGCCGGCATGAGCGGCGGCAACGCCGATCACCAGACTGGCCGTCGACACGATGCCGTCGTTCGCGCCGAGAACGGCCGCGCGAAGCCAGCCAATCCGGCCGGTCCGATGAGACTCGCGGTGACGCATGGATGTTCTCCCTCCCGGCAACAGCGGATCGAGTGGCCATCATAGCCCGCCGATATCGCATCAACCGGGCATGCGGCTTGAGGCACAAGCCGTTTCTCGACCGCTACCTGCGGCAGATGCTGGATGTGCGCGTCATTCAGCTGGAGAGCCTGATCGAGAAGGTGGGCCAGTAAGTGATCTCGCCGCAGGTCACGGCTGCGCCGCATACGCGTTGACTCGGGAACCTGTAGGGACGCGCAGCAGCGCGTCCGCAACCCGGTGGGCGGAAGAACGACGAGAGCTGCGGACGCGCTGCTGCGCGTCCCTACAGCGGAGGGTGGAGAGCGGACATTCTTGTCCGGCGGCTAACGAGCATCTCTGCTCCGGCTCAATGCTTCTTGGCAGTCGTTCGCCGCTGGATCTCTTCGCCTGCTGTTTCCATGGCGGTCCCGGTCGCGTGAGCGGCGTCGTGGGCCGCGTCGCTGACATCGCGCGTTGCTTCGGCGGTGGCCGCCGTGTCGACAGCCGGAACGGTCGCGCTGACCGTCGTGGTGCTGCTTTGGACGGTTCCAGTGCTGTCCGTGACCGTTTTCGTTTCGGTTCGCTGCTCACAGCTGATTGCGGAGAGCAGCGTGAGCGCCACGGCGAGAGTAAGTGTTGTTCGCATGCCTCAACCGGCAGCAACGGTCGTGCCCGCATCGATTCGCAGTCCGCCGGCAGCGGTCGTCTGGTCAGCTCTGGACGTGGACAAAGGTGCGGATGGTCTGAATGAGCACGTGTGGCTCGACCGGCTTCCGCAGGTACTCGTTGAATCCCGCGGACAACGCGCGATCGCGGTCGCCCCCCATCCCCGAAGCGGTAACCGCGATGATCGGCACCTCGGAACCGGACTCCCGAATCGTCCGCACGAGGTCGAATCCGGTCTTCTTGGGCATGGCGATGTCGCTGACGATGACGTCCGGCACGCGCGCGCTGAAGTGGTCCATGGCCTCATCGACGGATGACGCCGCGCGTACCTCCGCGCCGGCCCGTTCCAGGGCCCGCCGGAGAAACTGCAGCGTGTCGCCGTTGTCTTCGACGACGATCAGTGAGACGCCTTCGAGCGAATCGAAGTCGTCTTTGGCTCGACGGCCGCTGCGCGACTGGCGCCGGGTCTCCGCTGTCAGCGTCGGCAGTTCGACGACGAAGGTCGCTCCCGTCCCTTCTCTTGCGCTCTGCGCGCGGATCGTCCCACCGTGGGCGTCGACGATGTACTGCGCGATCGAAAGCCCCAGTCCAAGCCCACTATGTCCTCGTCGCTGCGTCGTCTCCGCCTGGCGAAAGCGCTCGAAGAGATGCGGCAGGAAGTCCGGCGGGATTCCGGGACCCGTGTCCCTGACCGTGAGGCGTGCCTTGCCGTCCTCCTGCTCGAGCACGACGTCGACGCGGCCAGCTTCAGGGGTGAACTTCACCGCGTTCGTGAGGAGGTTCCAGACCACTTGCTGCAGGCGCTGGGAGTCCCCGCTCACCGGCAGGACGCCACGGTCCATCTCCACGCGCAATCTGACGTGTTTGGCTTCCGCGGTGAAGCGCACGGTGTCGACTGCCGCGGCCACGACCTCGGCCAGATTCGCCGAGTCGAACCGCATCTTCAGCTTGCCGACTCGGATGCGAGCAACATCGAGGATGTCGTCGATGAGCTGCGCCTGCGCCAGAGCGCTTCGCTCGACCGCCAGCGCCGCCTCCGCGATGACCTCGGGATCGGTTTCCGTCCGCAGGAGTCTCGCCCATCCCAGTACGGCCGTCATGGGAGTGCGCAGCTCGTGTGACACGGTGGCCAGGAAGTCGTCCTTGGCCCGATTGGCCTCTTGCGCTTCGCGATACAGCTCCGCGTTCTGGACCGCCACGGCCGCCCGGGCGGCCACATCTTCTGCGATGGTGACATCATCCTCGGTCAGCCGCCGGTCGCCGGCGGTCACGAACATGATCGTACCGAGCACACGGTCGGCGGCCACGAGCGGCGTGATGATCGCGGAGCGAAGCCCGAGCTCGCGCACGATGCGGAGGTGCTCGGGGTCCTGCGCCGAGGCGCGCACCAGATCGTCGGGAATCTGCGGATAGAACAGGGTCCTTCGTTCGCGGATGACTTCTGCGACGGCAGGGCTGGCAGCCGGGTCGGCGGGGTACGTCTTTTCGAGCCGATTCGCGAGCTCGACCTTGGTCGGGTCGGCGTGCTCCACGGCGACGCGAGCGAGAACGCGGCCCGCGTCGATCAGCAAGTCGACCGCACACCAGTCCGCGACGCGGGGAACGG
>JADGOA010000267.1 GCA_017883215.1 Thermoanaerobaculia bacterium
GCGCTGAACCCCGTTAGCTACACCGAGAAAGTCGTCAGCGATTTCCTCAAGTACCAGCTCACGACCTACGCCTTCGCCGACGAGCGGCTGTATGCACAGATGCGCCGGCTGCTGTCACTGGAGCAGACGCGCCACACGCCGCTGCTTAAGGGGCCTTACATCAGTCTGTCGCGCGCGTTCCGAACCGGTGCGGCAGTGTCGAATCTCGTGGCTGACGGGACACTGCACCCGTTCATGCAGAACCTGATCCCCTACCCAAGTCTGTATGGGCATCAAGAGCGCGCCATCCGCACGATTGTGGCGGGAAGGACCACGCTGATCTCGACGGGTACCGGGTCGGGGAAGACCGAGTGCTTCCTCTATCCCGTCATCAGCCGCTGCCTACAGTTACGTGATCAGCGTGCGGAGGCGGGAATCGTCGCCGTCTTTGTGTACCCAATGAACGCGCTGGCAGAAGACCAGCTCGGACGTCTCCGTGGTTTGTTGGCAGGCACTGGCATCACTTTCGGGATGTACGTCGGTAAAACTCCCGAGCACGCTGGTGGCGTGGTCGGCGAGCGTCTCGCCACTGGCGCTTCACAAGCCGACTACGAGGCTGCGCTTGAGAAGGCCCGCGCGGAAGGACGGGGAAGCGCCGTGCATCCTCCAGAGGAGCGCTGCTCACGTGAAGAGATGCGCACTCGTGGCCAGCAGCCGCGCATCTTGCTGACCAACGTCAAGCAGCTGGAGCTGCTTCTCACGCGGCAGGCCGACATCGAACTCTTTGACGACGCCCAGCTCGAGTTCATTGTCTTCGACGAGGCGCACACGTACGGCGGTGCGGCCGGTGCGGAGACCGCCTGCCTCGTGCGCCGCTTGCGAGCGTTCTGCGGGCGCGAAGCCAACCAGACCGTTTGCGTAGGCACCTCGGCAACATTGGTCGACCCGCGTGGGAGCGGCGAGGCGGGGCGCGAGTTCGCGGCGCGTTTCTTCGGCGTGCCGGGGACCGACGTCGCGATCGTCGGAGAGGAGTACCAAGCAGACGATTGGGCTACCGTGCGGACTCTCAGCCGTTCGCTGCCGGGTGATTCGAGTGAGCACCTCCGCAATGTGCTGAGTGCGTTGGACGGTGGCGAGCACGAGGGTGAGCGCGTCGCAGCTGCCTATGAGCGGATGACCGGCGAGCCACTTGCGGCGAAGGATGACCAACGAGACTGGACCGAACAGCTGTATGGCCGGCTGGCCGCAAACGAGCTGTGCTACCGCCTGAGCGAATCGTTGGCGCGGCCGCGCGCCTTGGAGGAACTCGCGAACGCGTTGTCCGAGCAAGTTGAGCGCGCAGTGTCTGAAGAGGAAGTCCTCTGCTGGCTCGCACTCGGAGCAGCCTCGCGTCGCGATGGGCGGCCACTGCTGCGGCCTGTGGTCCATGCCTTTGTCAGGGGAGTCGATGGCGCTGTCGTGACGTTTCCTCCGGATCATGACGGGCCGAAGCTCTGGCTGTCCGCCGAGGAGCAGAAGAAGCAACAGAAGGATGACGACGGGTTGGCCAGTCTTCCGGTCACGACCTGCAACACCTGCGGGCAGCACTATCTGATTCACCATGTGGCAGATCTGCAGTTCTCCAGTCAGGGACTCGGCGGCGGTGAGCAGGTCGGTACTCGATGCGTCTGGAAACCCCTCGGTCCAACCCAGGGTGGGGTTCGGGTCGTCTTGCTCGACACGCTGGTGGCGGCGGACGATGATGACGAAGAACCGAGCGGCACTTATCCGGTCTTCTTCTGCCGATTCTGCGGGGCACTCCATCCAGGCGCACTCCCTCGTTGCGATGGCTGCGGTCGGTCGGGAGACCTCGTGCGGCTCTGGGCCGTTGCGCATAACGAGAATCACCCCGGGTATCTCGTTTCGTGCTTGTCGTGCCGGGCGCCCGGCCGGCCTCAAGGGAGCGGCTACCGTGAGCCGGCGCGTCCGGTGCGTGCGGTGACCGTGTCCGACGTCCACGTCCTCGCGCAGAACATGATCCACAATGCAGAGCGCCGGCGACTGCTGGTGTTCGCAGACAACCGTCAGGACGCGGCGTTCCAAGCTGGTTGGATGCGCGACCACGCCCGTCGCTTCCGACTCCGCGCGCTCATGGCCGAGCGCCTTGAGCGCGGACCTTTGTCAGTTGGCGACTTGGTGACGCATCTCGATCGCGTCCTTGACGCTGATGACGAGCTATCGCGGGCCCTGATCCCCGAGGTCTGGAGTGTGGTGCGCAAAGAAGCCGGCGGTATCGAGCACGCGAACGAGCGCAAGCACTTCGTGCGCATCGTGATCCTCCGCGAAGTCGCCACCGGCGTGAAGCAACGCATCGGCCTGGAGCCATGGGGGCGATTGCGCGTCGAGTACAACGGCTTGGAGCCGGAGGCGCGATTCGTTCGCGAGTGGGCAGCACGCCTCGCTGTTGAGCCCGAGCGGCTAGTCGACGGCATTGCTGCGTTGCTCGACATCCAGCGCCGCGGCCTCCACCTGCTAGATCGTGAGGCCGGGATCTTCTCACGCTTCTGGCAGGACGGGGATCGCGAGATTCAACAGGGCTATTTGCCCGCCATGCGCGGAGTGCCCAAAGGGCTCAAACTGGAGCGCGCGCCAACCGATGATCCCGCGCGTGTCACGCAGTGGTTGTCAGCGCGCGGGCGTACACTCGTGCGGCAGGCTGCGCAGTCGTTCGGTGTTCAAGACACGCTGCTGGACGAGTTCATTCGCGGGCTGTGGACGATGGTGAGCGATGAGCTACGGTTGCTCGTGCCGGTGACGTTGACCGGCTCTCGCGGCCGTGCACTGCCGCACTGCAGCGGCGTACGCCAAATCGATGCCGATCGCCTGCGCCTCAGCACGCACCGCGGCCGCTGGCGTTGCCGGAAATGCCGGCGTGCCCAAGTGCGGCCGACGCCGCGCGATCGGTGCCTGGCATGGAATTGCGACGGCCTCTTGCAGTTAGAAGCTGAAGACGCTGACAATTACGACCTCGTCGCGCTCGACCAGCACTTTGCGATGCTGCGTCCCGCCGAGCACTCCGCGCAGGTGCCCGCGGCGGATCGGGAGCGCCTCGAGTATCTCTTCAAAGGCCCGGGTGAGTCCATCAACACGATCGTGTGCACGCCGACGCTCGAACTCGGAGTGGACATCGGAGCGCTCGACACCGTGCTCATGCGCAACGTTCCCCCGCTGCCATCGAACTACTGGCAGCGCGTCGGTCGTGCCGGACGTCGGCATCGGTTGGCAGTCAACTTGAGCTATGCCCGACCGGTGAGTCACGACCGTGCGTATTTCGCCGAACCATTGAAGCTGCTCGATGGAACGGTGGAGCCTCCACGGTTCAACCTGAAGAACGAGGTGATGCTCGGCAAACACGTGCGCGCCACGGCGCTCACCCGCTTACATCAGCTAGCGCGCACGGGCGGGCCGCTTGCGGAGTCTGATCGCCAGGAAGTCGCTGCGGCCTTGAAAGCCGTTTTGCCGCCTCACGTGAAAGAGTACCTCTTTGACTCGGCCGGCCATTTGCGCCGCGCACCCTTCGATGTGACGCCACTGCATACCGTCATCACGAAGCATCACGACGACGTGGTCGGCCACGTCGAGCGGACTTTCCACCAGCACTGGCCTGAAGCGGATCGCGCTGTCGTGACTCGTGAACGGTTGCAAGCGGCGGTCATGGAGACCGCGACCGATCTCGGGCGCGTCATTCAGACACTCAAGAAGCGGCTCGACTGGTGCCTGCGGCAGATGGAGCGCCTAGACGAAGAGCGTCGCCGCAAGGGCACGCTCGATCCCGACGAAGATGCCCTCTATGGGCGTTGTGATCGCCTCGTGAAGCGCCTCAAGGGGGTCGAGCGCCGCCGCCGCCGAGAGGCAGAGGGCTACGACGACACGTACACGTACAGTGCTCTCGCCATTGAGGGATTCCTTCCCGGTTACGGTCTCGAGCTTGGTTCGGTGGTTGGCACGGCCGTCGTGCCTCGGCAGTTTCTCGATGGTGGCGACTTCGACCTGCCACGTCCGCCGGCGATGGCGGTACGCGAGTTTGTTCCCGGCAATCTGATCTACGCCAATGGCCGGCGGTTTGTGCCGCGGTACTTTCACCTCGAAGCGGCGGAGCCACTGCTCTTTCAAGTTGATGTTGCCCGCCAGGCAGTCGCCGAGGTGGGCACGGTACAGAGCGGTGCCGTCCAAAGCCTTGGAGCGTCGGCGCTCAAGGCCGTGCCTGTATGCGATTTGGATCTTGCCCACTTTTCCCACATCACGGACGAGGAAGAGTTTCGGTTCCAGCTTCCTGTGGCCGTCTATGGCTTCGAGACGGGACGACACGGTGCGGGGCGAATGTACCAATGGGGCGAACGCACTCTAGCGTTCCGCCGCAACGTCTATCTTCGGCTGGTGAACGTCGGCGCTGCAAACCTAGTGGGCCGGCAGCAACTCGGTTATCCGGTCAGTCTGGTAAGCGGTCAGAGTCGTTCGCCGTTTGCATCGGCGCGAGAGCTGGAGGAGTTTTCGAAGAACAACCGCGAACGCTACGGCCAACCAGTCGAGCGGATCGGTTTCTACGCGGATATCGTTGCGGACACCCTGAGCCTATCATCGTGTTCCAATCGTGAGGAGGCGTACTCGCTGCTGGAAGCACTCCGCATCGGCATGAACCAAGTGCTCGATATGGAACGGGAGGACGTTCAGGTTCTGGTCGTCGGCCGGCTCGGCACGGATGAGGTAGACGCGTTGCTGTACGATCCGATGCCGGGTGGATCCGGACTCCTCGACCAAGCACTGGATCGCTGGCCAGACGTCGTCGCGGCAGCGACCGAGTTGCTTGAGAGCTGTGCTTCCGTGTGCGAGCGGTCGTGCATCGACTGCCTGCAGACGTTCCGCAACGCCTTCTTCCATAAGCATCTTGACCGGCATGTGGCCGTTGACCACCTGCGAAAATTCGGTTCCGCCATCCACTTCGCTCACGACATCCCGGCTCGCCTCCCGGAGGCACAGCTGAAGGGTAGCGAGATTCCCGTCAACGAGGCCGAAACGCAGCTGGGAGCGCTGATGCAGCGCGCTGGATTTCCACAGGGGCAGTGGCACGCCGAGATCAATCTGGGGCGACCGCTCGGTTCGACGAGCCCGGACGTTTTCTTTCCGGGCGAGGATTCAGATGATCCCGGCGTATGTGTGTATCTGGACGGCCTGAGCCAACACATCCACGGCAATCCCCGCACCGCCGCGCGTGATCGCGCCATCCGCGATGAGCTGCGC
>JADGOA010000268.1 GCA_017883215.1 Thermoanaerobaculia bacterium
CGCGGCGAGGGGAAAGGCGCGCCATGGCCTGCCGAGGGAATCCGCGAGCGGCGCCACTCGGCCGGCATCGCGGCCGGCCAGGATCGGCTGCATTCCTCGTCGCACCGCCTCGCGCGCGATCAGCTCCCCGGTGTAGCCGTTCGCGCCGTAGATCATCCACTGCCGCATGGACGGCATTGTAGTCGGCGGCTGTGCCGCGCATGCAGCAAGACCGGCGCGTGCCCGGTCCCCTCGCCCCGTGCTCCCAATCGAACGGACGCACTGAACAGATCCGCACGGGGCGAGGGGATGGAGGGGAGTGGGGTCGTGACGACGACGAAAAACACGGCATCGCCAAGAAACGAGCCGGGTTTTCGGTACCCCACTCCCCTTGCATCGCCTCGCCCCGCGGACGTTCGTACAGCGTGGTTGAGCGTATCGCGCCGCGGGGCGAGGGGACCGAGCCCGGGACTCTGCTGCGAGGCGGAGCGTTCAAGGCTCGGTGCGCGCTTCATTCGTCGCCGGTACGGAGCGTGGCGTTCCATTCGCCGTCGCGATCGCGCGTCAGTTCCACCTGCCACGGCTGACAGCACACCGGGCAGTCCTGCACATACGACTGGCGGCTCGCGCCGGTCTCGTCGACATCGAGGTCCCCCTCCTCGCCGCAATAGGGACATGTCACCGGGATGTATTCGCGCACGCGAACGATGGTACTTCCAGATTCGAATCGCTGCATTCGATGACAAGATGACTCGCTGATGGCCCTCACCTCCACGATCTACAACGTCACCGTCGATCTCTCCGACATCGACCGCGGTGTCTACGAGTCGCTCGATCTGCGCATGGCCATGCATCCCTCGGAATCGCCGGAGTATCTGGTGACGCGCCTTCTCGCGTACTGCCTCGAGTACACCGAGGGCATCGAGTTCACCTCGGGCCTGTCCAATGGGGTCGAACCAGCCATTGTCGTGCGCGACCTCACCGGCCGGGTCGTGTCGTGGATCGAGGTCGGAATGCCCGACGCCGAGCGCCTCCATCGCGCCAGCAAACTGGCCGCGCGCGTCGCCGTCTACACGCACCGGGATCTCCGCAACGTCCTGGGGCAACTGCAAGGGCGGAAGATCCATCGCGCCGCCGAGATTCCGATCTACTCCTTCGGCCGCGGCTTCATCGACGAGCTTGCCACGAAGCTGCAGCGGCGGATTCGGATGTCTCTTTCAGTGACCGAACATCACCTTTATCTCGACGTCGACGGCCACGGCATCACGACGGTCATGGAGGAGCAGCGGGTTCCTGAGAGCTGAACCACGGAGAGTCGCGCCGAGCGACCTTCAGTCGATGCTAACGGGCGGCCGTTGAGGATTCCGCCGGGACCTCCACATTGCGCGCGGTCCAGAGCGTTCGTGCCTCGCCGCGCTGTCCCACTCCGCTCACCGATGAACGGTCGTCGGTTCGCATGGCGACGAGATGATCGCCGCGCGTCGCATAGATCCACGATTCCGTGCGCACGGTGTCGACGTGGACGAAGAGGATGCCAGCCGTCCCTTTCCGGACGCGCGTTGCTCGTTGCGGAAGCCCCTGGCCGTCGACCCACAACGTCAGCTCATCGTCGTTGACAGTGACGGACGTCCGGTCGCCTCCCTCAGGTTTTCCGGTTGTGGCGAGATGCAGGATGATCGCGCGGCTTCCCGCCTCCAGCCTCTGGCCGGCGAGCGTTCCCCGGCTGATCAGCCGCAGGAGCGGCCGGGCAGCATCGAACGTGTTCTCGAGCGAGACCGGCAGCGCTTCCGAGAGCGTCTCCGACGTCCCCGCGGCGCGCGCCGGGTCGAGGCTGCGCGCCCACTCTTCGTCTTCGGCGTGCTCGAGCAATTGTCGCGAGTAGCGCGTCCGCATCCCGTTGGCATCGAGCTCGACGACGACGGCCGCCGTGCCGTCGAAGTCGTCGTTGAGAAAACGGCCCTTCGAATGACGGGAGCGCTGCAGGTCGATCGTGGCCGTCAGCGGCTGCTGCCCCGTCAGCCGGCGCAGCGCGGCCTTCGTATCCGCGAGAACGTCGCTTCGCGCGATCGCGGGAAGCATCAGGAGCAGTGTGGAAAGAAGCGCAGCAACGCGGGACACCGCCGTTGACCGCCGGCGCGACCCACGGGTTTCGTTCATACACTTCATGCGGCGAGTATATCGGCGGCCGCACGGGCAGGGTTCGCGTATGCCACAGCAGTCTACGCCACCGGTCTCTGGGCGAAGGGCGGCCGGGCGGCAGTTCGAACCGTTTGTGGCGGTTACGCGGAGCGCTCCCCGTACTCGAGGCGGAGTTGTTCGAGCATCTGGTCCTTTTCGCGCCAGAGCTCAGTCACCCACTCCTGCATTCGGGCGCGAAAGTGGGGATCGGCGGCGTAGTTGCCGCTGATCAGATCGGTAGGGATGGGCAGCTCGCGCAGCTGCACGACCACTTCCTTCACTCTTCCGGCCAGCAGGCCGAAGAACGAGGGGGCGCCGCCGGGATAGAAGAGAGTGATGTCGAGCAGCGAGTGAAACCGCTCCCCTATGGCGTTGAGCGCGAGCCCGATGCCTCCCGCTTTCGGCGACAGAAGGTGACGGTATGGCGAGCCCTCGGCGTTCTGCTTTTCCGGCGTGAAGCGCGTTCCTTCGAGGAAGTTCATGACCGCAGTGGGGATCAGGGAGAACTTTTCGCATGACCGGCGGATGGCGGCCAGATCGTCGCCGCGACGCTCGGGGTGTTTTCGCAGGAACTCCTGCGAGTGCCGCTTCATGAAGGGGAAATCGAGCGCCCACCATGCCGCTCCGATGAGCGGAACCCAGATCAGCTGCCGCTTGAGAAAGAACTTCAGCAGCGGGATGCGCCCGGTCAGCACTTTCTGCAGTACGAAGATGTCGGCCCAGCTCTGATGATTCGCTTCGACGAGGTACCAGCGTTTCCTGCTGAGGCCTTCCACGCCGCGAACGTCCCATCGCACGTTTCGCATGATGGTCGAGTTGTTGGCAATCCAGAGAGCAGCGATGGCGTTGAGCAGACGGTCCAGCGGCTTGCGCACGGCATCGATCGGAATGGCGAACTTGACCAGCGCGAACGGCATGAGAACGCCCACGCAGAAGATCGTGTTGAGCGCCAGGATGATGGTGTACGCCAGGCCGCGAAGCGTTTCCACGCGCGCATTGTCGCACCAGTCGACCCTGTCGTTCCGGGCGAATGGCAGCATCGAGCACGCCACCTTCGTCAGCGGCGGTGTTAGAGCCCACTTCGGGCTTCGCGCAAGCGAACGTCGCGCCGGCCGCTACGCTGTAGATCCAACCCCAAACCCGGGCTGCGCGCCGCCTTCGGCGTCGCTGGCGACCCTGCCGTTTGAACTTTCGCCGACTTCGCCTCACAATCGCCGCATGCCAGAGGAGCGAATCGCTACCGTGGTCGTGACGCGTATCAACGGCGCGTCGACGACATTGGACGACGACGTTCTGGTCATCGAGGAGCCGCTCGAGATTCGAGCAGCGTGGCAGCAGGAGAGCGAACAGCGCGAGAAGGCGATCTCCGTCACGATGCGCACTCCCGGCGACGATTACGACCTCGCCGCCGGATTCCTTTTCACGGAAGGGTTGATCCGCTCGGCGGACGACATCGATTCGGTGCGGCACTGGGGATCGCCGAACGTCGTCCGCGTCACGCTGCGCGAGGGTGGCCGCATCGACACGGCGAAACTGGACCGGCATTTCTACACGACCTCCAGCTGCGGGATCTGCGGCAAGACGTCCATCGACGCGCTGCACATCGCTGCCAGTCCGCTGCCACCAGCCACGCCTCCTCTTCGGGACATGATCCATCGGCTGCCAATCGCTCTGCACGAACGGCAGACCGGGTTCCTGGCCACCGGAGGGTTGCACGGGGCGGCGGTGTTCGACGCAAACGGTTTGATGCTCTGTGTGCGCGAGGACGTCGGCCGCCACAATGCCGTCGACAAGGTCATCGGCTCGCTGCTTCTCCAGCGCGCCACCCGGCTGTCGGAATCGATGCTCGTGGTCAGCAGCCGCGCCAGCTTCGAGATCGTGCAGAAAGCGATCGTCGCCGGAATTCCGCTGCTCGCGGCGGTGGGCGCACCGTCGTCGCTGGCTGTCGACCTTGCCCGCGAGTTCGGCCTAACGCTCCTCGGCTTCGTCCGCGACGGGCGCTTCAACGTCTACGCGGGAGAGGTGCGGTAACGAAGTCAGCACTCTCAGGACTCACATCCCCGCCAGCCCCGGCTCGATGCGCGTCAGGCCTTGCTCGACAGCCCACAGGTCCATCGACAGCGAGACCAGGTCGTCGATCTCCGGGATCATCCGCGCGTCCTGGGTCAGGTCGACGGATTTCACGTACCGGCCGCACGTCTCGCACGCCTCGATGCGGACAAGGGGATGGGCGTCGCTGGTGAAGATCGGCAGTTTCGCGGGATCGGCCTCCGTGCAGGAGGGACAGGAGCCGCGGACGGCGTTCCATTCGCAACCGCAGAACCCGCAATGGAGCATGCGCGCCGCCGCATTCGAATCGCGCATCTCCTTGCGCGAGCTCACCAAAGGTGCTCCGCCGCAGAACGGGCAGTGTCCCGGCCGGTGCAGTCGATCGGGGCTCACGCCATACGCGCGCAGCACTTCGAGATACGGCCGGAGCATGGCGCGCGAGAGGTAGTCCTCCCGGGCATTCGAGTCGCCGCTCCACATCACGATCAGGCGATTCGACGCCACACTCCCTTCTTCGAGCTGCCGATGTCTCGCTTGCCCCGCGAGCTCCTCCGGCCCCCGCTCCGCCGCCACCCGCACGGCAGACCCAAGAAGCGGAAGAATTCGCACCGCGTCGTCGGCCAGCCGGCCGGTGAGCGGCCGCGAGAGGTGCGCCTCTTCGATGGCCAGCGCGGCGGTGCTCTGCTCGCGACATAGAGCGCTGGCAAAGAGAAGCGGCTCGCGCGCGGCTTCCGCGTCGCGCGCCAGCATCTCGGCGCGCTTGCTGCGGCGCTCGAATTCAGCGGCCGGCGATTTTGCAGCAGTGGAAATGGCCATAGGACAAAGAACGCCTTCTACAAAACGGATTCACCACAGAGGCACAGAGCGCACAGAGGAGCACGGAGAGCGTCGGCCTACTTTTCTCTGTGCCCTCTGTGCCTCTGTGGTGAAAACCAGTGGCCGCAATCACAGCGCCTTCTAATGACACACGCGCCAAGCCTGTCATCCCGAGCTGCCGAAGCCGCGGAGCGGCGAAGGACAGCGAGGGATCCCCCGCACTCCCG
>JADGOA010000269.1 GCA_017883215.1 Thermoanaerobaculia bacterium
ATCACAGCGCCTTCTAATGACACACGCGCCAAGCCTGTCATCCCGAGCTGCCGAAGCCGCGGAGCGGCGAAGGACAGCGAGGGATCCCCCGCACTCCCGTGGTGGCGGGGGATTCCTCGCCGCGCTTCACCCCTCCGGGATTCCGCCGGCTCGGAATGACAGTGTCACTTCCGCTCCAGCGGCGCCCGCGCCGTTCGCCTGCTCGGGATGACACTTGATCCCCTCCGCTCACTCCCGCCTCCCGGCCACATCGCGCAACCAGCCGGGATGGTGCAGCCGCGCCCACGGTTTCGTCACCGTGCCGCGCGTCATCGAACGGAAGGTTCCGGGCTCGGCGGTGGTGCCGAGGTAGATGTGCAGCACGACGGCCACCATGAAACAGATGAAGGTGATGTCGTGAAGCACGATCGACAACGCGCGGACCCATCGCGGAAACGAAAGCGGGAACCACATCACGATTCCGGTCAGGAGCAGGCCGAGCATGCCGAGCGAGACGGCGTAGAAGAAGAGCTTCTGCCCTCCGTTGTACTTCCCCGCGTCGGGCTCGTCCTCGTATTTCATGTACGTGAACGCCTTCGGACCGAACCATTCACGCGTTTCGCCCGGCAGCATCCGCATGTCCGTGAGCCAATAGAAGAACATCACGATCGACAGAACGGCGAATAGGACCCCCGCCCACGGATGAAGCCAGCGGCAGACTTCCAGGCCGCCGAACAGATACGCCATCCAGCCGAAGAGCGGAGTCCAGATCGGCATTCCTGTGAACAGGCCGACGAAGAAGCTGATCGCCACACCCCAGTGGATGACCCTCGAGACACGGTTGTGCCGCACGAGCTCGTTTCCGACGAGGATGTCTTCGTTGTGGCGCGCTGCGATGACCGCAGGATTGAGGGGCTGGCCCGGCATGGTAGTGCTCATCGTTTCCTCCTCTTCTGCGCTCGGGGTCAGACCTGTCCGCTCCCGCGGTCGGCCTCGTCGCCGTCCTCGGGTGGCGCCTTCGGGCCGTACGTCGCGAAGTGCGCGAACGTCCCGACGACCGCGGCGAACGCAGCAAACACGCCGAGGGGCCGTAGCACGTTCTTCCAGCCACGAACGAGCAGCCCCACATGCGGGTCGGCCGGCAACTCATACCAGTCGGGCTTGTTGTACTTGAGCACCGTGACCACGCTGGTCCCGTTGACGCCCTGCGGGTCGTAGAGCACGGCATCCTTGAATCCGCTGGCCTTGAGCTGTTTCACGCGGCCGTTGCCGAGGGCCACCATGTCTTCCTTCGTTCCGAAATTGAGGCAGCCGGTCGGACAGGCCTTGATGCACGCCGGCTCGAGGCCGACGTCGATGCGGTCGACGCAGAGCGTGCACTTGGCCATCTTGCCGCCACTGGTGTGGAACTTCGGGACGTTGAAGGGACAGCCGGTCGCGCAATAGCCGCAGCCGATGCACTTGTCCTGATTGACGTCGACGATGCCGTTCTGGTACTGCACGATCGCGCCGGGAGCGGGGCAGGCCGCAAGGCAGCCCGGATCCGCGCAGTGCATGCACTGATCCTTGCGCATGAGCCAGTTGAAATTGCCGTCGACGTCACGTTCATCGAATCGAATGAGGTTCCAGAAATCCGCATGGAGCTCGGGGAGCGTCTGGTACGTCCCGGTCTGCCGCGTCGCGACGCGGTGCAGGTCGTTCCATTCCTGGCACGCCGCCTCGCAGGCTTTGCAGCCGATGCAGGTGGTCGTGTCGATGTACTTCGCTACCGTCTCCGCCGTACGGATCCCGGTGTGGCTGCCCCACATGGAGGCGGAGGAGCGTCTGATTTCGAGCGTCTGTGCCATCGTCGCCTCCTTACGCCTTGTCCAGTTTCACCAGGAAGGCCTTGTACTCCGGCGTCCAGGTGTTCGGGTCGCCCACCGATGCGGTCAGGAAATTTACCAGCGGGCCGGTGTGTCCCTTGGCGGCGGCATAGCCCCAATGCAACGGGAGACCGATCTGCCAGAGTTCTTTCCCGTTGATTTTGAACGGCTGCAGGCGTTGCGTGACCATGGCCACGCCTTCGATGGAACCGCGCGCTGACGTCACGCGCACTTTCGAACCGTTGGCGATGCCTTTCTGCGATGCGAGCTTCTCCGGAATCTCGACGAAGAACCCCGGTTGCAGCTCGTTGAGAACGCCGCCTTCCTGGTGCTTGGTCCAGTAGTGGTACATCTCGGTCAGGCGGTAGGTCGTGCAGACGATCGGAAACTTGTCGCTGGTGCCGAGGGTGTCCTTGTCCGAGGCGAACTTCAACGCCACCGGATTGGACGTGACGTTCGGGTGGAGCGGGTTGGCGACCGGCGCTTCGACCGGCTCGTAGTGCTCCGGGAACGGACCGTCGTTGAGACTGGCGGCGAAGAGGCGCGCCACGCCTTCGGGGAGCATGATGAACGCACCGTACGTTCCGGGAGGTGCGTCGGGCTTCATATCGGGGACGTCGCCGACCCACTTCTGGCCGTTCCACTGAATGCCGACGCGCGTCGGATCCCACGGCTTCCCCTCGGCATCGGCGGAGGCGCGGTTGTACATGATCCGGCGGTTGGCCGGCCACGAGAATCCCCAGTTGTGGTACATGCCGAGCCCGGTCGGATCGGCGTTGTTCCTGCGCTGGGCGTTGTTGCCCGCCTCGGTGTAGACGCCGGAGTGCAGCCAGTTGCCGCACATCGTCGTGCCGTCGTCCATCAGCTGTCCGAAGCCGTCGATCTGCTGGCCGGCGGTCTTGACGACTTTGGTCGCGTCCTTCGGATCGTGCAGGTCGGCCAGCGCCTTCCCGTTCATCTCCTTCAGGACTTCGCCCAGATCGGGATTGACCGGGTTCGTGTAAGCCCAGCTGACGTTGAGGATCTGCTCGGGGAGGGCGCCTCCCTCTTTGCGATAGAGATTCTGCACGGCCAGGAAGATGCGGGAGAGGATCTCCTGGTCGGTCTTGGACTGCCCCGGAGGATCGAGCGCCTTCCACTTCCACTGCAGCCATCGCGCAGAGTTCGTGAAGGTGCCGTCCTTCTCGGCGAATCCGGACGCCGGCAGGAGGTACACCTCGGTCTGGATCTGCGACGGCGGCGCGCCGCCGTACTCCTTCGGCGCATTCCAGAATTTCGCCGTCTCGATCTCGACGTTCTCGACGACCACCATCCATTTCAGCTTCGACAGCGCGGCGATCATCTTCTTCACGTTCGGACCGAGCGCGACCGGGTTCATGCCGAAGGTGAGGAAACCTTCCGGAGCGGGCTCTTTGGCGCCGGCGCGCATCGAGCTGCCGCGGTACATGTCGTCATAGATGTACATCCACGAATAGTTGCCATCGACTTTGGGCAGCCACGCATAACCGAAGTCGTTTTCCTTCGTGGCGGCGTTGCCGTAGATGGCCTTGAGGAGCGAGACCATGAACTTCGAGTAGTTCACCCAGTAATTCATGGTCGCCCACGACTGTTTGTTGAGCGTCGTGGGCGAGCCGGAGTCGTTGTAGTCCTTCAGAGTCTGGAGTTGCGCGGTGGGAGTCTTCAAGTAACCGGGAAGGGTCTCGAACGTGCCGCCGGTATCGGTCGCTCCCTGAATGTTCGAGTGACCGCGGAAGGCGTTGACGCCGCCGCCCGGCCGCCCGACGTTTCCGAGGAGAAGCTGCAGCATGGCGCCGGCGCGAATGATCTGCACACCGATCGAATGCTGCGTCCATCCGAGCGCGTAGGTGAGGGTGCCGCACCGCTCGGCATTGCCGGTCGAGGTCACGATGTCGGCGACTTTGAGGAAGGTCTCCTTCGGGGTGCCACAGATCTGCTCGACCACTTCCGGCGTGTAGCGGTCCACGTGCTTCTTGAGCAACTGGAAAACGCATCGCGGATGCTGCAGCGTCTGATCCAGAGAATAGGCCTGCGTCTTCGGATCCCCTTCGTACGCCCAGTTCTCCTTCAGGTACTGATGGGTGTTCCCGTCGAAACCGGAGAAGAGCCCGTCGTTGAAGGAGAACTTGTCGGTGATGATGTAAGGGGCGTTCGTGTGGATCTTCACGTAATCGCTGTGGAACCGGCCCGTCGTGAGCGCGTAGCGGATCAGGCCGAGCAGGAAGGCGATGTCGGAGCCGGAGCGGACCGGCGCGTACAGATCAGCGACGGAAGCGGTGCGGGTGAAGCGGGGATCGACGACTACCAGCTTGGCGTTGCGCGTCCGCTTCGCTTCCATGAACCACTTGAAGCCGACGGGATGGTTCTCCGCCGGGTTGCCACCCATCGCCAGGATCACGTCGGCGTTCTTGATGTCGACCCAGCCATTGGTCATTGCACCGCGGCCGAATGTGGCGGCCAAACTGGCCACCGTGGGGCCGTGTCAAACTCTGGCCTGGCTGTCCCGGTAGGGAACTCCCCAGGCGCTGATCGCTTTCCACTGCAGGAAATTGAACTCGTTGGTGTCCGTGCAACCGCCGATCATGGCCAGGCCGGGCGTGCGGTTGACCACCTGTCCTTTGGCATTCTTCGCCACGAAGGTGCGGTCGCGCGTGTCCTTGAGGTGCCGCGCGATCCCGGCGATGGCATCATCCCAGGTGATCTCTTCCCAATGATCGGAGCCGGGGCGGCGCACCTTCGGCGATTTGATCCGCATGGGATTGTTGATGTCGTCCTTGAGCGTGATCCCCTTCGGGCAGAGACTGCCGCGGCTGATGGGATGATCGGGATCCCCCTCGATGTGGACGACGGCCGAGGTGGCGTTCTTGGAACGGTCGCCGAGAGTGTGGATGATGACGCCGCAGGACACCGCGCAATAGGGGCAGATGCTGCGCGTCTCCGTGGTCCGCGAGATCTTGAACTGTCGCACTTCGGCGCGGGCGAGGGAGAGATCGAAGCCCAAAGCGACAGCTCCGCCTACAGTTGTCGCCTTCAAGAAAGAGCGACGGGATAGGTCCACGAAGCACCTCCAATGTTGTTGTGCGGTTTTGCTGATCACGATGTACCGCACAGGAGACCCTGTCAAGCGGTCTGCACGAAAAAAACGCCGGCATGTGTCGCTGGCGCCTAAACGCATCCTTTGGTTACTGCCCAGCTCCTGCCGTCAGAATCAGAAGAAGAGCGAGGGCGGCAAGTGCTCGTGCGGCCACCCGGACTGCAAGTAGGGGACGGTTGGTTCGCGCGGACGGCTGCGGGTGTGTAGAGTTCGTCGGCGCATGGTCGTTCATCCGCACCCCAATGCCAGGACGTACCCGCCTTACGCGTCGGCCGTCCGCAACATGTGC
>JADGOA010000270.1 GCA_017883215.1 Thermoanaerobaculia bacterium
CACCGCGAGTACCTGGAAGCCGGCGCCGACATCATCGAGACGAACACGTTCAACGCGCAGTCGATCTCGTTTGCCGATTACGGGCTCGAGGCGTGGGTCTACGAAGTCAACGTGGCTGCGGCGAAGCTGGCCCGGCGCGCGGCCGACGCGATCTCCACGCCCGACCGGCCGCGCTTCGTGGCGGGGTCACTCGGCCCGACGAACCGCACGGCCTCGCTCTCGCCCGACGTGAACAATCCCGCTTATCGCGCCGTGACGTTCGACCAGATCGTCGAGGCGTATTACGAGCAGGTCCGCGGCCTCGTCGACGGCGGCGTGGACATTCTCATGCCGGAGACGACATTCGACACGCTGAACCTGAAAGCGGCGCTGTTTGCCATCGAGAAGTTCTTCCACGAAACGGGGACGAAGCTGCCGGTCATCGCCTCGCTGACGATCACCGACGCCTCCGGCCGTACGCTATCGGGTCAGACCGTCGAAGCGGCATGGATCTCCATCGCCCATGCCCCGCTCCTGGCCGTTGGAATCAACTGCGCGCTCGGCGCGCGCGAAATGCGGCCGCACATCGAGGAGCTGGCCTCTCTCGCTCCGGTGTTCATCTCCTGCTATCCGAACGCCGGCCTGCCTAACGCGCTCGGCGAATACGACGAGACGCCGCGCACCATGGCCGAGCAGCTGCGCGACTTCGCTTCGAACAACTGGCTGAATCTCGTCGGTGGCTGCTGTGGCACCACCCCCGACCACATCCGCGCCATCGCCGACGCCGTTCGCGATCTCACTCCGCGCGTTCCGCCGCAGATCGACCCGCACCTCCGCCTCAGCGGCCTCGAGCCGCTGGTAGTACGGCGCACCGGTGTCATCCTGAGCCGCGAAGACGGCGAAAGACCCCCTGCCGAAGCGACGACAGTCACCATCCCTCCCCCCGGCTCCGACGCCGCCGCGGGCGCCGACTTCATCATGGTGGGCGAGCGCACCAACGTCACCGGCTCGCCGAAGTTCGCTCAGCTGATCAAGGCCGGCGACCTCGAGGGAGCGCTGGCGGTCGCGCGGCAGCAGATCGAAGGCGGCGCCAACATCATCGACATCAACATGGACGAGGGCCTTCTCGATTCGGAAAAGGTGATGACCGAGTTCCTCAACCTCGTCGCCTCCGAGCCCGACATCTCCAGAGTGCCGATCATGATCGACAGCTCGAAGTGGTCGGTCCTGGAGGCGGGGCTGAAGTGCATCCAGGGGAAGTCGGTCGTCAACTCCATCTCCCTGAAGGAAGGGGAGGAGCAGTTCCGCGAGCACGCCCGTCTGGCCAGGCGTTACGGAGCGGCCGTGGTGGTGATGGCATTCGACGAACAGGGACAGGCGGACACCGCCGAGCGGAAGGTGGCCATCGGTTCCCGCGTCTATCGAATCCTCGTCGACGAGGTCGGCTTCGATCCGACCGACATCGTCTTCGACCCGAACGTTCTGACCGTGGCCACGGGAATCGAAGAGCACAACAACTATGGCGTCGCCTTCATCGAAGCGGTACGACAGCTGCGGGAGAAGTTCCCGCTGACGAGCGCGTCGGGCGGCATCAGCAACGTCTCATTCTCGTTCCGCGGCAACAAGGTCGTGCGCGAGGCGATGCACGCCGCATTTCTCTATCACGCCATCCGCGCCGGCCTGACCATGGGCATCGTCAACGCCGGGCAGCTGGCGATCTACGAAGAGATCCCGAAGGACCTTCTCGAGCTCGTGGAGGACGTCCTCCTGAACCGCCGCGAGGACGCCACCGAGCGCCTCCTTCGCTACGCCGACTCGGTCAAAGGACAGCCGCAGAAGGTGGAGAAGGAGGAAGCGGCGTGGCGCGGCGGCACCGTCCAGGAGCGGTTGTCGCATTCGCTGGTCAAGGGGATCATCGATCACCTCGACGCCGATCTCGAGGAGGCGCGCCAGAGCTACCCCAGCGCGCTGTCGATCATCGAAGGGCCGCTGATGGACGGCATGAACATCGTCGGAAACCTCTTCGGCGCCGGCAAGATGTTCCTGCCGCAGGTCGTCAAGAGCGCGCGGGTGATGAAGAAAGCGGTGGCCTACCTGCTTCCCTTCATGGAAGCCGAAAAGGCCAGGGCCGGCGACCTGTCGGCACGCGGCAAGATCCTTCTGGCCACGGTCAAGGGCGACGTCCACGACATCGGCAAGAACATCGTCGGGGTCGTCCTCGGCTGCAACAACTACGAAGTGATCGACCTGGGCGTCATGGTCTCTGCGGAGAAGATTCTCGATACGGCCGTCGAACAGAACGTCGACATCGTCGGCCTCTCGGGTCTCATCACCCCCTCGCTGGAGGAGATGACACACGTGGCGCGGGAGATGGAACGGCGCAAGATGAACAAGCCGCTCCTGATCGGCGGCGCGACGACGTCGAAGCTGCACACGGCCGTGAAGATCGCCCCGGCCTACTCCTCGCCGACGGTGCATGTTCTCGACGCCTCGCGATGCGTCGGTGTCGTCTCGATGCTGCTCAGCAAAGAGAGACGCGACGATTTCGCCTCCAAAACGCGCGGCGAGTACGAAGCGCTTCGCGAGTCACAGCGCGCGCGGCAGAACGATCGCGTGCTGCTTTCGCTGCAGGAGGCTCGGCGGCGGAAACCGTCCTTCGACTACACGACCGAGCGGCCCTCGTTCCTCGGCCTGCGCCTGCTGGAAGAGGTCCCGCTCGAACATATCGAACCCTTCATCGACTGGAACCCGCTCTTTTCCGCCTGGGAGCTGCGCGGCCGCTTCCCGCAGATCCTGGACGAGCCGCGGGCGCGCTCCGTTTACGACGACGCGCGCAAGCTGCTCCAGGAGATCATCGACAACCGACTGCTGCACGCCCGAGCTGCATACGCGCTCTGGCCGGCCAACAGCGTCGGCGACGACATCGAGATTTACGCCGACGATTCGCGCCGCGAATTGATGGGCCGCTTCCACACGCTGCGCCAGCAGCAGGAGACGACCACGCGCCGGAACTTCGCTCTCGCCGATTTCGTGGCGCCGAAGGAGAGTGGGATCGCGGACTACATGGGCGGCTTCGCCGTCACCGCCGGGATTGGCGTCGACGAGCTGGTGGCGCGGTTCCAGCGCGATCACGACGACTACAACTCCATCATGACCAAGGCCCTCGCCGACCGCCTGGCCGAGGCGTTGGCGGAGATGATTCATCGCGAGGCTCGACTGGCGTGGTACGCGCCGGACGAGAGTCTCGCCAACGACGATCTCGTCGCGGAGAAGTACCGCGGCATCCGCCCGGCCGCCGGCTATCCGGCTTCCCCCGACCACACCGAGAAGCGGACCCTGTTCGAGCTCCTGCGCGCCGAGGAGATCGGCATGCAGCTCACCGAGTCGTGCGCCATGACACCTGCGTCCTCAGTCAGCGGCTTGATCATCGGCCATCCCGACGCGCGCTACTTCGCCGTCGGAAAGATCGCCCGCGATCAGGTGGAGGATTATCAGGCGCGGAAGCAGATGCCGATCGCGGTCGTGGAACGCTGGCTCGCACCGATCCTGGCGTACGAGCCGTGATGGCGGAGGAGCTGCTCGGTTTCGGGTCACCGGGTCACCGGGTCACCATGGCGACCTAATGACGGTGACCCATGCTAACGGGCTACCGTCACTGGATTCGCCCCATGACCTGGCGCACGGCGACGTTCTGAAACACTCCTGAGGGCGAGTCGAACTGGCTCACGAGGCGGACGGCCACCGCGCCGTTCGCTCCGGCCACCGATGTCTTGGCGATGGCCGGCACCCAGAAGTCGACCGATACGTCACTTCCCGGCGGAATCACCACGTTGAACGGGAGCGACGTCGGGTTGACTTCGTAGCCGCCAAAACCGACCGACTGCAGGTCGAGGCGCTTCAGCGTGATCGGAAACGCCGCCGTGTTTGCGACGCTCAGCCGGAACTGCACGGGCATCCCACCGGTCTCGTGCTCGGCCGCCGCCGGTGCGGAGCTCAACTGCTGAAGGGCGATCTCCGGCTCGGCAACCACCGTGGCGTTGTTGCGCTGCGAGGCGCACGCGGCGGCAAACATCATCGCGAGGAAAGCCATACTCGTTCGCATATCTGCTCTCCAAAAACGAAACGGTCGCCCGCTCCCGATCGACAACAGCCGGATGACCGGCTCTACTTCAGGTACTTCATCATTTCCTTCGCGGTGGGGGCGTCTTTGCCGGTCGGCTCCAGCTCCAGGTACTTCTGGAGGTTCTCCTTCGCGTCGGCGGACTTGCCGCTGCGGACATAGACCATGCCGAGCTCGTAGTACGCCACAGCGAACTTGGGATCGGCCGCGATGGCCTGCTTGAGAAGCGGCTCGGCCTCACTGTCCTTCTGCGCGTTGATCAGCTTCGCCGCGTCGTTGAAGAGCGAAGCGGGGTTCGCCGGCAGCTTCTTCTTGTACTCTTCGGCTTTGACCTTGTCGCCCGTCGCCGTGTACGCGTCGAACAGCACCGCGTACATGTCCTGATCTTCAGCGTCGATGGCCAGCGATTTCGTGGCGCGGTCGATAGCCTTCGGATAGTTCTTCGCGCGGAGATACAGCCGGGCCAGAGCGTTGTAGGCGACATTGAGGTCCGGCTTCAGAGCCAGCGCCTCTTCCATCTTGGCGATCGCCTCGGCATCCTTCCCCTCGTTGGCCAGGACCGCGCCGTCATTGAATGTCGTCACCGCCGGGTCGACGACCAACTTGGCCGATGGGGGGGCAACGCCGCCGGCAGAAAGCTCGATGTCGCGCTTGTTCGGCTCGCCGAGCTTCAGCTTCATCGTCTCTTCGTAAGACCCGTGTCCCGGCGCGGAGAAGGTGAACACGTACTTGATCGTGCCGTCGAGAAGGAAGATCGCGTAGCCGCCGTCCTTGTCGGCTTTGTACGTGTCTTTGAAGTTCTTGCCCGATCCGGGAGCGGACACGACCGTAATCGTGGCGTCCGGCAGCGGCTTCTTCGTCCCGGCTTCCAAAATCTTGCCGCTGATCCGCGCCTCGCCGACCGCGAAGACGTTCGTCGCGATCCCGGCGCACAGCAGCAGTGACAGCGCGAATCTCCGCATCGTCATCTCCTGTTTTGTCTGTCTAAGCTGACCATCGTGTTAAACGGACGGCAGACGATGCCCATTCCGAAAACCACCGGCTCATCGTCCGCTCGCCGCGGCAGCGGCCGTAGCACGCGCATCACGAGAGCTCGTGATTCG
>JADGOA010000271.1 GCA_017883215.1 Thermoanaerobaculia bacterium
AGACGAGGGGCGAGATCGCGGCCATTCGATGTTGCCCCGAGGAGGACGACGGCGGGCGACGCCTGATCGACGGCCTGCTTCAGCGCGGCCGTGTACTGCTCGGTGGTGTAGCCCTCGAGCGAAGCGTCGGCGGCGGCGTAAAGCTTCTTCGCCCCGTACTGGCCGGCTTCGGCGGCGAACGACGCAGCATTCGGGCCGGCGACGAAGGCAGCGAGGTCACCTCCCGAATTTTCCGCGAGCTTGCGTCCGATCGACAACGCCTCGCGCGAGACTTTCTTCAGCTTCCCATCTTTGGCTTCACAGAAAACCAGGACACCAGGCATTTCAGTCTCCAATTCAGTGGCAAATGTGTGCTGGACCGCCGGCACCTTGCCGGCCGGCCTGCGGGCTCCCAGCCCGCAGGTGGCGGCTGGGAGCCGCCTCGCCGGCCGCCTGGGAGGCGGCGGTCCGATGCGAAGCGATCACAGCGCCTTCGCCTCTTCGCGGAGGAACTTGACGATCTCCTGCGCTGCGGCAGCGGCATCGGCGCCGTCGATCTTCCGGCCGCCGCTCTTTTCGGGCGGCAGCTCGAGGGAGACGAAGGTGACGCGCTGGTTGAACACGTCGGCGTCGCTCAGCCCCAGGTCGGTCACCGACTTCGTGTCGATCGGGATCTTCTTCGCCGCCATGATTCCCTTGAGCGATGCGTACCGCGGCTCGTTGAGGCCCTTCTGCGCCGTCACGACTGCGGGGAGCGAGCACTCGATGATCTCCTCGGCGCCTTCGATCTCGCGATGCGCGGTGAGCTTGCCGTCGCCGAACTCGATCCTGGTGACGACGTTGACCTGCGGATAGCCGAGGAGCTCGGCAACCATGGGACCGACGAGGGCGTTGTCGATGCCAACGCCCTGCTTGCCGAAGAAGACGACGTCGTGAGGAAGCGTCTTGATGGCCGCAGCGAGGACTTTGGCGACGCCGAGGGAGTCGGCATCAGGCGAGTCGCCCTTGATGTGGAGCGCCTTGGTCGCGCCACGCGCAAGGCACTCGCGAAGCGCCTGGCCAGCGCGGTCGGGGCCGAAGGTCACGACGGTGACGTCGCCGCCCTTCACCTCCTTCAGGCGGATCGCCTCTTCGAGCGCGAACTCGTCGTAAGGCGAGACGATGAACTTCAGGCCACTCTCGTCGATGTGCTTCGAGTCCGCGGCGACCTTGATCCGCGACTCGGTGTCGGGCACCTGGGAAATGCAGACGACTGAATTCAATGCGACCTCCGGAGCCAGGGCATGAGTGATGAGGCATGAGGCATGAGTGGCGCTGCGCTCCCGACCCATGCCCTATGCCTCATGCCGGGAGAGGGCCGGGGACGATGCGCATGGGCGCGCATCAAGGTCGAACGGGGCGCAATTCTAGGGAATTGCGCGAGTTGCCGCAACCACTCCCCGCCGTGCGGCATGAGACTCGCAAAGCATGGCCCCACAACGAAGTCGCAGTCTCCCGCCTGATGACTCAGCGACCCGCCGATCCGCAACCCTACTCCCCACTCGCCACTCGCTACTCGCTAGAATCCCCATGTGAAGCCGCTCGCAATCACGCTCGGCGATCCCGCAGGCATCGGCGCGGAGATCGTCTTCAAGGCGCTGCCAGAGGCCGGCGTTCCCGCGTGGCTCTTCGGCAACCGCGCCTGCGCCGAACGCGCCGGGGCGATTCCGAAGGTGGAGCGTTTCGTCGATGTCGGAGTTCCCGACGATGTTCGCTTCGGGGAAGTCTCCGCCGCTGCGGGACGTGTCTCGCTGGCCTCGATCGACGCGGCGGTCGACGCCATCACCCGCGGCGACTGCTCCGCACTCGTCACTGCTCCGATCCACAAGCAGGCCATCGCGGCGGCAGGCTCCACGTTTCCCGGCCACACGGAGTTGCTCGCGTCGAAGGCCGGCCTGCGGCGCTACGGGTGGGACTACGCGATGTATTTCGACTCGCCTTCAATCCGGACGGTGCTGCTCACCGTGCACGTGCCGTTGCGCGACGCCATCGCGTCGATCGATGCCGATTCGGTGGCCGCAATCGCCCGCCTCACCACGCGCGAGTACGAGCGGATCTACGGTCAGAAACCCCGCCTCGGAGTCGCCGGCGTGAACCCTCACGCCGGTGAAGGGGGACGCTTCGGCGACGAGGAGACCATCATCGCCCGCGGCGTCGCGGCCGCACGGAATGAAGGGATCGACATCTCCGGGCCACATCCGGCCGACACGCTGTTCCTCGCAGCGCGGCAGCGGAAGTACGATGTCATCGTCGCCATGTACCACGATCAGGGATTGATCCCAGTGAAGACGCTCGAGTTCGAGCAATCGGTCAACGTCACCATCGGCCTTCCGTACCTGCGGGTTTCCGTCGACCACGGAACGGCGTTCGACATCGCCGGGAAAGGCGTGGCCGACGCCGCACCGATGCGTTACGCGATCGCGTGGGCGGCTCGGCACGCGGAAAAGGTCGCGCGATGAGCCGCTGGGGTGTCCGCATCCTCGGCCTGGTGATGCTGCTGGTGTTCGCCCTCGTCTTCCTGCAGATGTACAAACAGCTGCAGCAGATGCAGCGGATGCAGCCGAAGCCCGCCGCGACGCAGACGCAGTAAGGCAGCGAGTAGCGAGTAGCGAGTAGGGGACGTGGAGCTCTCGCCGTGCTTTGCCACTCCGCGATTCCGGCGACTCGGAATGCGAGGAACCGTCCCCCTACTCGCTACTCGCCGTCTGTTAGCATGCGCGCCAATGCCCCGCATCCTGGTAACCAACGACGACGGCGTCTACAGCGAGGGTCTGCGCAAGCTGGCAGCTGCGCTCCAGCCGATCGGAGAGATTCTCATCGTCGCCCCGGACCGCGAGCAGAGCGCAGCATCGCACGCGCTGACTTTGAACCGGCCGCTGCGGCTGCTTCAGCTGGAGAAAAACGAGTGGATCGTGGACGGTACGCCCACCGACTGCGTCAACCTCGGCGTGCTGAAGCTGATGAAGGACGACCGCCCCGACATCATCGTCTCCGGGATCAACTACGGCCCGAACCTGGGCGACGACGTCACTTACTCGGGAACGATCTCCGCGGCTTTTGAAGGGTCGCTACTGCACATTCCGTCGGTGGCGTTCTCGGCAACGGTCGGCGAGCACTTCTCCTTCGACCGCTGCGCGGATTTCGCCGCCCGGCTGGTCGTCCGTCTTCTCGACGCTGCGCCGGAACCGGGCATCATCCTGAACGTCAACTTCCCCGTCGGCGAGTTCGCAGGCGTCCGGATCACGAAACTCGGCCGGCGAATCTACACGGAAGGGATCGTGGAGCGTCTGGACCCGCGGGGCCGGTCGTACTTCTGGATCGGCGGCGGGGCGCCCTCATGGCAACCGCAGGAAGGAACCGATTTCGAAGCCATCGAAAGCGGACACGTCTCCATCACGCCGCTGCATCTCGACCTGACGCATCACGAATCGATCCCGCGGTTCAAACCACTCGAGGCGATACTTGGCGGCCCTGCGCAGAAGTGACGACCAGGCAGCGCAGGAACGCGAATTTGCGCATCTCCGTGCGCTGATGGTCGACCGCCATGTCGCGGCCCGGGGGGTGAAGGACCCGCGGATCCTTCAGGCCATGCGCGAGGTCCCTCGCCACCTGTTCGTCCCGTCCGTGGTCGCCGCCAAAGCGTACGGCCCCGGCGCGCTGCCGATCGGGTCGAAGCAGACCATCTCGCAACCGTTCATCGTCGGCCACATGATCGAGCTGCTCGAGCTCACCGGAAGCGAGAAAGTCCTCGAGATTGGCACGGGAACGGGATACCAGGCAGTGGTGCTGTCGAAGCTGTGCGGAAAAGTCTTCTCCATCGAACGACTCAACGACCTTGCCCTTCGCGCGGTGGAGATCGTGCGCGCGCTCAACATCCACAACATCACCATCAAAGTGTTCGATGGTACATACGGCTGGTCCGATCAGGCTCTCTTCGACCGGATCATCGTCGCTGCGGCGGCACCGGAAGTCCCGGAGCCGCTCCTCCAGCAGTTGAAGCGGACCGGCAAGCTCGTCATTCCGATCGGAACGGAAGGATCACAGCGCCTGGCCCGCGTGACGCGCGTCGGCACCAGCTGGCAGGTCGAGGATTGCGGGACGGCCGAATTCGTTCCACTCGTCGGCCGCTTCGGCTGGAAAGAATAGTCTGTCATACAATTTGCGCCGTATGAAAGAGATGCGCGTTTTGCGAATCCACGGAAAAGTGCAGGGCGTCGGCTACCGGTTCTTCGCAACGCGCGTGGCGCGGCGCATCGGCCTGAAGGGATGGATCGTCAACATGCGTGACGGTACAGTCGAAGCGGCGGTGGAAGGCGAAAAGGCCGGCATCGACGAATGGATCGAAGAATTGAAGGAAGGCCCGCGCTACGCCGAAGTGACGAAGATCGACCAGGAAACCAAGGACTTTACCGGCAGGCTGCCGGACTTCGACGTGAAGTTCTGAGCCATGAGCATGTCCAGTCCCGAGCAGCTTCGCGCCTTCATCCGCGATGTTCCCGATTTCCCGAAGCCGGGCATCGTGTTCAAAGACATCACTCCGCTCCTCCGTTCCCCGGCCGCGCTGAATGCTGCTGTCGAGAAACTGGCGGCCCCTTTTCTCGACGAGTCCATCACAGCGGTCGTGGCCATCGAGTCCCGGGGCTTCATCTTCGGCAGTTGCGTCGCGCGCATTTTGAAGGCGGGCTTCGTACCCATCCGCAAGCCTGGAAAGCTGCCGTGGACGACGCGGCGGCATGAATACATCCTCGAGTACGGTAGCGACGTGCTCGAAATTCACGATGACGCCCTCAACAACGACGACCGCGTGGTCATCATCGACGACCTGCTGGCTACCGGCGGCACTCTCGCCGCTGCGGCCGCCATGGTGCGAGGGTTCGGCTGCACTCTGGTGGGTGTCGGCGCCGTCATCGAGCTGGCATTCCTCGATGGACGCAGCAAGCTCGACCCGTCCACGCCCATTCACACGCTCGTTCAGTACTGAGCCCTACCACCCGCCAGTTGCTCGTCGAGGGCGCGGAGCGCCCCTGGAGTTTGGCCTTTCTCTCTATGCGTATCTAGTCAAGTCTCGCGTTCTGTGATCCCGAGCGAGGAATGCGGGGATTTCGCGCCAAGTCAGGATCCCCCCTTTCGCAAGTGTGCGCCCAGGTCCCCTCGCCCCGTGCTCCCAAC
>JADGOA010000272.1 GCA_017883215.1 Thermoanaerobaculia bacterium
GAAACGCCTCGGCGCTCGTGCCCTGCGCGAGACCTATCGCCGGATCATCCGCGGCCTCGAGTTCGATCCCACTGATGGCTCCGATTCCGGAAATCGCGTTATCACCGTCGACGAGGAGATGGTCCGTCAAGCGGTCTTCCGGGAAGGAGCCACGAAGCGGTGACTACACCCATCGCTGCCGGTCACGAGGTTTCGAGGTCACGAGGTGCGTGCAATCTCGATGGGTGTCGGGTGTCGGGGGTCGGGTGTCGGTTCGAGGCGGCGCCTCCGACCCCCGACCCCCGACACCCGTAACTAATCCGTTTCGCACAAGACGATCAATCAATGTCCGAAAAATCACTCCTGCATAAGCTGAAACGTGGGCTCTTCATGACCCACACCGAGATCATCGAGAAGGTCAAGGAGTCGATGACCGCCGACCTTCCCATCGATCGACACGCCATCGACGGTCTCGAAGAAGGGCTGCTCGGCGCCGACGTCGGCGCCGAGCTGACGACGTTGATCGTCGACAAGCTCGAGCAGCGGATTCGCAGCGAGAAGATCACCTCGATGGATCGCCTCTCCCAGGTCATCCGCGAGGAGACGCGCGCTCTCATTCCGCAGCGCGAAGCGGGGACCATCGACATCGATCGAGCGAAGCCGTTCGTCGTCCTCGTGGTCGGAGTCAACGGCACCGGAAAGACGACGACCATCGCCAAGCTCGCGCAGCGCTGGAAGAACGAAGGGAAGAGCGTCATCCTCGGCGCCGCCGACACCTTCCGGGCCGCGGCCATCGAGCAGCTGCAGATGTGGGCCGACCGCATCGACGTGCCGATGATCAAGCACAAGGCAGGCTCCGACCCTGCGGCGGTGGCGCACGACACCGTCACCGCGGCGAGAGCGCGCGGAGCCGACGTCGTCCTGATCGACACCGCCGGCCGGCTTCACAACAAGTTGCACCTCATGCAGGAGCTCTCCAAGGTGCGCCGCGTCATCGAGAAGGAAATGCCCGGCGCGCCGCACGAGACTCTGCTCGTCCTCGACGGCACGACCGGCCAGAACGGCGTCAGCCAGGCCGCGGCTTTCCTGGAAGCGGCAAAGGTGACCGGCATGGTGGTCACCAAGCTCGACGGAACCGCGAAAGGCGGCGTGATCCTCTCGATCATGCGGCAGTTCGACATTCCGGTGAAGTTCATCGGAGTGGGGGAGGCCGCCGATGACCTCATCCCGTTCGACCCGCAGGCGTACGTCGACACCTTGTTCGAACCGTAGCGAGTCGGTCAGACGAACTGCTCGCGAAGGGTGATCGGTGGTCGGGAGGCGGCCTCCGAGCACCGACCACCTTTCTTGAACTCTCCTGCTCGCGATGCGAATTGATACGAAAGCCGATTCCTCGGCACGCTGGTGGGTCCTCACCGCCGTCGGCGTCGGCACGTTCATGTCGGCGCTCGACGGCAGCGTGGTGAACACGATCATCCCGGTGCTGCGCAGCGATCTCCACACCACGGTCGCGGGGATCGAGTGGGTCGCGACGGTCTATCTTCTCGTGGTCAGCGCCCTTCTCCTCGGCGTCGGCCGTGCCGGCGATCTGCGCGGCCAGAAGCGGATGTACATCGCAGGCTACGGGGTGTTCGTCATCGGCTCGACGCTGTGCGGTGCGGCCCAATCGGTGGGAATGCTGATCGGGACACGTGCGCTGCAGGCGGTCGGCGCGTCGATGCTCTACTCGAGCTCGCCGGCGATTCTGACGAAGACCTTCCCTCCGTCCGAGCGCGGCCGCGCCCTCGGCGCGCAGGCGACCTTCACCTATCTCGGCCTCACCGCCGGCCCGTCGCTCGGCGGCTGGCTCGCACACGTACTCGGCTGGCGCTCGGTCTTCTACATCAACGTGCCGGTCGGCCTGCTCGGCGCGCTCATCGGCCTGCGCGTCATCGCCGACGACACGCCGGCCAGGACAACGGAGCGTTTCGACTGGCGGGGGGCTGTGCTCTTCGCCGCAGGTCTCACGGCGTTTCTCGTCTCCCTCAACCAGGCCCCGACATGGGGGTGGACCGATCCAGCGACCTTGGGCCTGTTCGCCGTGGCAGTGATCATCCTGGCGGGCTTCGTGGTCACCGAGAAACGCCGTCGCAGCCCCATGCTCGATCTGTCGCTCTTCGGCAACCGCACGTTCAGCGCCGCCACCGTCAGCGCATTGATGAACTACGTCTGCCTGTTCAGCGTTCTGTTCGTGCTGCCGTTTCTCCTGATCCAGGGACGAGGCCTCGATACGCAGCGGGCGGGTCTCGTGCTCACCGCACAGCCTGTGGTCATGGCCATCGTCGCGCCGATCGCCGGCGCATTTTCGGACCGGCTCGGCTCGCGCTGGTTCGCCTCCGGCGGGATGCTGATCCTCGGCGGCGGACTGGCCTTCCTCGCATCTCTGGCGCAGAGCGGGAGCACCGTGGCCATCGCCGGCGCGCTCGCAGTCATCGGTTTCGGCACTGGCCTGTTCGTCTCGCCTAACAACAGCTCGCTGATGGGCGCCGCACCGCGCAACCGCCAGGGCGTCGCTGCGGGCGTCCTCGCCACGGCCCGCAACGTCGGCATGGTCCTCGGCATCGGAATCTCCGCCGCGATTTTCGAGACAACCCTCATGCGCAGCGGCGGCATCTCCCATCTCCCGGCGCTCATCGCTGGCGTCCGCACCAGCCTCCTCGTAGCCGCCTTCGTCGCCATCGCCGGCAGTGTCGTGGCGCTCATGACCAGGCGCGAGGAGAGCCATGTGCGGTGATCGATCACGGCGTGCGTTTGCAGCGCTTTAGCCGTCGTTGTTTCCGAACTCGTACACGGCATGTTTCTGGAACCGAAACCAGCGGCGCTGCCGATTAAGGCGGAGTAGTCACTGATAGGACGTTTCTCGCCCGCTTTTGCGCGTACAATCGTTTCACATATGCGCGACTCGATCGTCTTCTTTCAAATCAAGGATCCAGCGGCCCATCCGCTGACGAGGATCGGGTACAAGTCGATCGACTCCGACGGCCACGTCATCGTCTACTGCACCAACGACGGTCCGCTCGACGGGCAGTACCGGACGATGTGGATGGAGTGGCGAAAGAAGAGCGAGCCGAAGAACTGAGCTTCGGCCGGTTCATCACTTCTTCATTTCCCCTCTTCATTCGAATCCCCTCGCCCCCGCATCACTCCCTCCAGTGTTGTAGCCGTCGTTGAAGGATCGGAGTGCGGACGTCCTCGTCCGCAGCTGCCGGACGTCTCGTCCGGCGGTATGGCGTTGGCGACACGAAACGATCGGACGAGGACGTCCGATCGATGCGGACGAGGACGTCCGCACTCCAGTCAGCCGTTAGCCGCGGCGACCCGGCGTGCTGTTTCTCGTCCCGGGGCGATTCAGCCACGAAAGCCATACACCCTGCGTCCTTCACCCCCGCACGTACTCGGCGTCACGGCGGCCAGTGCGCGAAACGCACACGATCGAGTTGGCAGCGCCGAAGGCGAGCGAGCGGATGGTTCTGCTCGATCACGAGAGGCTCACCATGACCACGAGCGATGTTGCTCGGGAGAACGCAAACCACGACGGCCGCGCCCCGCTGATCAGCCGCACGCGGGAGCTCATGGCCAGGCATCCGGCCATGCGAGCCTGGGCCTTGCCAATCCTCATCGTTCTCCTGCTGCTGATCGCGTTGAGCTGGCGATACCTCGCGGTGCGAGAGTCGACCGACAACGCCCAGATTGACGGCCACATCGTTCCGATCGCGGCGCGGATCGGGGGAACCGTCCTCTCGGTCAACGTCGCCGACAATCAGCAGGTGAAGGCCGGCACCGTCCTGCTGCAGATCGACGCCCGCGACTACCAGGTGGCTCTGCTCCGCGCTCGTGCCGACCTGGCCGACAGCAGGGCAACGCTGGCCGCCGCCGAGACCGGCGTGCCGATCGTCTCGACGACGACGAAGAACCAGACGTCGAGCGCGGGCGCGTCGGTCGATCGTGCGCAGGCGGGGCTGGCCGGGGCCGAGGCGCGGATGAACTCCGCGCAGGCAAAACTGCGCGAGGCTGGCGCCAACGAAACGCGCGCCCGGCGCGACCTCGAGCGGGCGAAGCTCCTCGTGGCCAAGGAAGAGATCTCCCAGCAGCAGTACGACTACGCTCTCGCTTCGGCGACGGCGGCGCGGGCCTCGCTCGACGTTGCACATGCCGGCGTGGCCGAGGCAAAGCAGGGATGGCAGAACGCGGCGGCGATCGTCGCCCAGGCACGCGCGGAGCTGGAGTCGTCGCACACCGGCCCGCAGCAGGTGGCGGTCTCGCGCTCGCGGGCCGAGTCGGCGCTCGCTCGCTACGAGCTCGCCAGCGCGGCAGTGCAGCAGGCCACGCTGAACCTCGAATACGCCACTGTGAAGGCGCCGGTCAGCGGCGTCGTCAGCAAGAAGAGCGTCGAGCAGGGGCAGGTCGTTCAGCCGGGGCAGCCTCTGCTGGCGGTCGTCCCGCTCGACGACATCTGGGTGACGGCGAACTTCAAGGAGACGCAACTGAAACGGATGCGCTCCGGGCAGCCGGTGACCGTTCGCGTCGACGCATATGACCGCAGCTATCGCGGCCGCGTCGAGAGCATCGCCGCCGCGACCGGCGCGCGCTTCTCGCTCCTGCCGCCTGAGAACGCGACCGGCAATTACGTGAAAGTCGTGCAGCGTGTGCCGGTGAAGATCGTGTTCGACAAGGGGCAGGATCCCGGGCATCTGCTGCGCCCCGGCATGTCCGTCGTGCCCACCGTCCTCACGAAGTAGATGAGCGCGAACGCGAACGGCGTTGCCGCACCCGAGCCGCACCCGTGGCTGGTGGCGGTTTCGGTGATGTTCGGAACGTTCATGGTCGTTCTCGACACGACCGTGGTGAACGTCTCGCTGCCGCACATCGCCGGCAATCTGAACGCCTCGGTCGAGGAATCGACGTGGGCGCTGACCTCGTATCTGGCGGCGAACGCGATCATCCTGCCGATCACCGGATGGCTCTCGACGCTGATCGGGCGCAGACGCCTGCTGCTGCTCTCGGTGGCCAGCTTCACCGTGGCGTCGTTTCTCTGCGGCCTGGCCATCTCGTTGCCGATGCTCATCCGCTGCCGCGTGGCGCAAGGGGCCACCGGCGGCGTCATGCAGCCGCTCTCTCAGGCCGTCATGCTGGAGGCGTTTCCGCCGAAGGAGCGCGGCAATG
>JADGOA010000273.1 GCA_017883215.1 Thermoanaerobaculia bacterium
CCCCGCCTAACTGGGAGATGAACCGGTGGCACTCCTCGGGCGGGACCGCGGCGCTGACCAGGAAGCCCTGGATGTCGTCGCACGACTGCGAGCGCAGGAAGTCGGCGGCCTCCTGGGTCTCCACACCTTCGCCGATGACTTTGATGTGAAGCGCCCTGGCCATTCCGAGGGCGGCCTTGGCGAGTGAGCGGTCGTCGGCCCCCTCGAGGCGAAGGAACGAGCGCTCCAGCTTCAGCCCGTCGATGGGGAAGCGGCGCAGGTACGTCAGAGACAAGTAGCCGGAGCCGAAGTGCGAGATCAGCGCTCGGACGCCGAGGCTCTTCAGCTCCTGCAGGATGCGCATGCTCGCTTCGGCGTTGTTCATCACGCAGCTTTCGTCGATCTCCAGCTCCAGGTACTGAGGATCGAGCGCGGCGCTGCGCAAGGCGTCCGCGATCGAGGCCGTGAGGTCGTGCCGATGGAACTGCCGCGGCGAGAGATTCACGGAGACGAACAGCTCGCGGCAACCTTCGCTGTGCCACTTGGCCGTTTGCCGGCAGGCCGTTCGCAGCACCCAGTCGCCGATGGGGACGATCAGGCCCGACACTTCCGCGGTGTGGATGAAGTCTCCCGGCATGAGGATGCCGCGATCGGGATCGTTCCAGCGCAGAAGAGCTTCGAATGCCACCAGCCGCTGCGTCTCCGCGTCGACGCGCGGCTGGTAGTGAAGCACGAACTCCTGACGGGAGACCGCCAGGCGCAGCCGCGCTTCCAGCGCGAGCTCTTCCCTGGCGTCGGCCGCGAGGGTGTCGATGTAGACGTAGCAGCTGTCTCCTCCACGCTCCTTGGCCACGTACATGGCCGTGTCGGCGAAGCGCAGCAGCGCCTCGGTCTCGCTGGCGTGGTCGGGGAACATGCTGATGCCGATGCTGGCGCTGACGAAGATCTCCCGGCCGTCGATCCGCAGCGGAAGTCGGATCTTTTCGAGCAGCTTTGCCGTCACCCTGGTCACGTCGTCGATGCTGTGAACGCCCGGCATCAGCAGCACGAACTCGTCGCCGCCGATCCGCGCCACCGTGTCGTCGCCGCGCAGGTGCTCGCAGAGGAGCGCAGCCACGGCGCGCAGAACGCCGTCGCCGACATCGTGGCCGAACGAGTCGTTGACGATCTTGAAGCGATCCAGATCGACGAACAGAATCGCCACCTTCGTCCCGGCACGCCGGGCCTGGACGAAGGCGATGGAGGCGCGGTCCATCAGCAGCAGTCTGTTGGGTACGTTGGTCAGGGCGTCGTGAAATGCGAGCCGCTGCACTTCGGTGGTAGCCGCAACGTGTCGCCGGCGCTCCCGGAAGAGAAGCCAGACCAGCAGCGCGGCGACGATGAATCCCGACGCCATGACTGCGATGTTTCCCGCCTGGAAGTCCGTCATTCCGACAGCCTCAGCGCATCGACGCGCTCATCATCGCGAGCGTGAGCGAGGCTTGCGGCGGAGACGCGACGCGTGGCGATCTATGTCGCCCGGTCTCGCTCGCGACGCGTGGGTACCACCTGTTCCTCGGAATCCCGCTTGCTGAAGCTGATTACGCTACTCCGTTTCGCCCGGGTTTGAATCACCCATTAATGTGATCTCGCGTCTCGCAACATGTCTTTTTGGCTCATGTAGCGGTCAAAGTTGGCCGGTGGCATCGGCCGGCTGAACAGATACCCCTGCAGCCGGTCGCAAGCATGCTCGCGCAGGAAAGCCAGCTGGCTGATGGTTTCCACTCCCTCGGCGATCACTTTCAGCTTCAGGCTGTGCGCCAGCGCGATCACGCCCAGGGCGATCTGGGCGTCTTCCGGCGAAGCGAGATCGCGGACGAACGAGCCGTCCAGCTTCAGTGTGTCGATGGGGAAGTGCTTGAGATAGCTCAGACACGAATACCCGGTCCCGAAATCATCGATGGCAATTCGTACGCCTAACGCCTTGAGCGCGTGCAGCGTCGGGATGGCCTTCTCCACGTCGCGCATGGCGTAGTGCTCGGTGATCTCCAGCTCCAGGAACTGCGGCGGGAAGTTTTCCGACTCCAGGACGCCCCGCACGTGGTCGATCAGGCCCGGATCCTGGAACTGCCGTCCCGAGAGGTTCACGGCCATCACGATGCGGTGCCCGAGGGTGTGCCACTCGCTGGCTTGTCTGCACGCCTCTTTCAGCACCCAACGGTCGATCGAGACGATCAGTCCCGACTGTTCCGCGGCGGGGATGAATCGGTCCGGCCGCAGCAGGCCCAGCTCCGGATGGTTCCAGCGGATGAGCGCTTCCAGGCCGAAGACCGCACCGGATTGCATGTCGATCAACGGCTGGTAGTAGAGGACGAACTCGTTCTGCGTGAGAGCGCGGCGCAGTCCGTTCTCGACTTCCAGCGCTTCCAGCGCCTTGCGGTTCATCGTGGCGGCGTAGTACTGCATGCTGTTGCGACCCAGGTCCTTGGCGCGATACATGGCAGTGTCGGCATTGCGGATGAGCGTCTCGCCATCGGTGCCGTCGTTCGGATAGACGGAGATGCCGATGCTGCTGGTGACGACGAAGTCGCGCTCGTCGATGGTGATCGTCGCTTTCAGCCCTTCCAGCACCTTCTGCGCGACTTTCCCTGCGTCCTCGGCCTTTCCGATGATGTGGATCAGGATGGTGAACTCGTCGCCGCCGAATCGCGCCACCGTGTCTTCTTCGCGGATCGTGCTGCGGATCCGGGAGGAGACGATCTTCAGCAGGCGGTCACCTACCGTGTGGCCGAGCGAGTCGTTGATCTGCTTGAATCGGTCGATGTCCAGGAAGAGCACCGCCAGCTTGTAGCGGTGCCGCTGCGCGTGCGCCAGCGCGACGGCGAGCCGGTCTGTGAAAAGCGATCGATTAGGCAGGCCGGTCAGGGTGTCGTAATAGGCGAGCTGCTCGACCTGGGACGTGGCCTCGATGCCTGCCTCGCGCTGGTCCTCGAGAACCGTCAGCACGATGGCCAGGGCGATCACGGCGCTGGCGGCCGCGTCGGCCACGCCGATGACCATCAGCGGTGTCGCGATCGATCGGTCCACCAGGCTGCGCATCAGCAGCATGAACTCGTCCAGCTGCACCAGCCCGTAGATGACGAAGGCCACGCCCGGGATCGTGAAGCCCGAGCCGCGGAACTTCCGGATGGCGACGCCACAGGCGATGAACGCCAGCGCGCAGGCGAACGAGTGCAGGGACAGGAAGAAGAAGCGGTGGATGGCCGCGTCGTGTCCGAGGAAGAAGGGGATGCCGCCGGAGACGAGCCCGGCCGTCCCGAGGATCAGAAGGAGGCGCTGCGACTCGCGGATCTTCAGCGGCTTGCGCTTGGCGATCTCGATCGAGCCCCAGATCATCCAGCCGAGCTGGAGAAATGCCGCCGCCCCCCCAGCCACCGACGCGACGATCAGCGTGGGACGGTTGCCGGCCATCCCTTCCGTTCCGACGATGATCAGCGCCACCGCGAAGTGGAAGAGTGTCAGTGAGGCAAAACTGAGGGTCCATTCGACCAGGTAAGCCGAACGGAAGCGCCGGTAGAGCTGCAAAAGGAGAAGCGAGACCGCGAAAGGGCCGACGAGGTGCAGGCCGAGCGCTTGAAAGAGTGCTGGCGTCGGCATCAGTCGGGTTTCGGCGATTCAAAGCGCCGATCTGCTCTCCGTTCCACCGTCCATCCACCCAGGGGAGTCACCCGAGCTGCCGCGAAAGTGTTGAAACGACTAGGGGAAGTCGATCCCAGCAGCGCACGACAGAGTATCCGGGGAAACTGACGAGAAAGCAAGAGCGCAGACCGCGGAAGGCAGACCGCGGACCGCAGAGCGCAGTCCACCGAGTTGCGCTCCGCGCACACGAGCTCACCGTTACAGCGCCCGCGGCCTCTGGACATCGATTTGCACATCTCGCGTGCCGTGCCGTGCGCAGCAATTCGAAACGCGGCGCAAGTCTCGGACGTGAAGTGAAAGGAGTACCCCGTGATGCATGTGAAGAAACTCATCTCCAGAACCGCCGGCGCCGGCGCGATTGCGATTCTCGTGCTGTTCACCGTCGCCTGCGCGAGCACGACAGTCCCGCCCGGACTGCCTTCAGGCATCGACCAGATCAATACCGGCAAGGCGAGCTCGCCGATCCGCGTCGGTGAGAATGCTCCCGCGGCTTCGACGATGACTGTCGCCCGGTGACGGGTGAGCGGCAGACGCGAAACTACCGCAGGGCACGGCTGCGCCGTGCCGAACCCCGGTGGGCCATACGCGCTAACTTGATGTTTTGTAGGGACGCGCAGCAGCGCGTCCGCAACTCTCGTCGGCCCTCCGCCCCCCAAAGCTGCGGACGCGCTGCTGCGCGTCCCTAGTGCGCCCGAGAGCGCATCTGAAAAGGAGGAAAAGAAGCCTCTCAACCAAACGCTCGACTGGTTGAAAGCCGACCGTAACTGCGTCGTCGTAAGGCGGGGTGGGGAGCAACGGAAGGCGAGTCTGTCGGTCCGTACGAAAGAAACTCGATTCGGCCTCATGATCCTGGCGAGTCTGCTAGGGAAAGACGAAGCCCGGAAACCCGGTGGACGCAGACGGGAAACGGTCCTGCGGGGAGAAGTCCAGAACGCGAAAACAAACGAGCGTGGAGGAAGCGTACATGGAAGGTCATGGGGCGGTTGGAGACAGAACGACAGATGGTTCAGGTGTGGTGAATCGGGGATCCCCGCAGCTGCGCAAGTGAAAGGCAGACGGGTGACAGAGCCTCCGTAGGAGCTGGGAAACGCCGTAACTGGCGTGGAGCAAAGGGAGGCAGGGAGGTGGATCGGGAGCGAAACGGGAAGGCGCCAATCGTACATTGCCCACAAGGTTAGAACACGAGAGCTATGAGCAGCCGAATTCGTGCTCATACGCGCAAGACCGCCGAGCAACTGATGTGGATCGGCTCTGGTGACAGAGCGGCTTACAAGCCAGCACGCCAGACTTCTTTCACCTAGCTGCGAGTCTCACGTGTACAGATCCATCCCGAAGAGGACCACCAACTGGAGAGCCGGATGCGGGAGATCCGCCAGTCCGGTTCGGAGGGAGGGGGGGGCCGAAAGGCCTCTCCCTACCCCAATCAGGTTCATCACCGCTCCATCGGCCCCCTGGCCGTTCGCCGGCTCAGAGGGTGTGCGGAAATCGAATTCACCACAGAGGCACAGAGACTGTTCCTCTG
>JADGOA010000026.1 GCA_017883215.1 Thermoanaerobaculia bacterium
ATCGGACAGGCCGTCGAGGAATCGCTGGGCCGGGCCATGGCCCGCAAGATCGGCGGGAAGTTCAGCCGCGCCTTCGAGTCGGACGTCCTCGTGACCGCGTACGGAAAGCGCGCCGCCGTCATCGTGCGGCGGCAGAACCAGCGCGGGGTCGTCGACGTGCTCGAATGCACCTCCGACCTCGACCGCCGTGTTGCCGTCGCCCTCGCCCTCCTCATCCTGGGCAGCGAGCCTTGACGACAGCGAGTAGCGAGTAGCGAAGGACGACACGCGCCAAGCCTGTCATCCCGAGCTGCCGAAGCCGCGGAGCGGCGGAGGACAGCGAGGGATCCCCCGCACTCCCGGGGTGGCGGAGGATTCCTCGCCGCGCTCCACCTCTCCGGGGTTCCGCCGGCTCGGAATGACAGTGTTACTCGCTACTCGCTGGCTGTGCGGCGGCAGGCGCCGTCGCAACGCTCGACATCGGCACAATGTCGATCCCGCTGTAGTAGCGCTTCAGGATCTGGTCGAACTTCCAACCGCGGAACGCCATCCCGTACGCGCCGATCTGGCACATCCCCACCCCGTGTCCCCAACCCTTGCCGTAGAACGTGTAGCGATCGACCCCGTCGAAATCTTTCGTCTTTTCGTAGACGAACAGGTTGTCCGGCACGTTGAGCGACCAGCGGATCGGCAGGCCGCGCAGCACGAACTTCCTTCCTCCTTCGGCGGTCACTTCCATCTCCGCGATCCGGTGCGAGGCGTCGACGGTGATCGGACGGATGTCGATCAGCTGCTGAATGGGCGTGCGGTTGTTGATCGACTTCACCAGATCGTCCGCGCGGAAGCTGCGGGTCCAGTCGGCGTAGCTCGACGTGCGATCGAACGACGCGCCGTCGTAGTTCGCCACCACGATCGCGGAGACCGGCACCTTCTGCGCGCTCTGTTGCACGATGACGCGATCGCCGATCATCACCGGCACGGTCGCATACTCCTGAAAACGGTCGCCGAGCCGGCGATAGATCGGAATCCCTGCGGGAAGTGTCACGCGGGTGATCTTCCCCTCGTTCTTGACGGCGAGGCTGCGACCGTCGACCGCGGCGATCTTCCCGGTGATGTCGCTGGTCCCCTCGTGCTTGCGCACCCAGGCGCCGAGGAGCGCATAGAGCTCGTCGCGCGGCATGGCTGCGCGCATGTCGATGCGGTCGATCTCCTGCGCCGGCCAGACGCCCCACTTGATGAGGAATGCCGCCGCCTGGTGGACGGCGTCGTCATTCGCGGAGGTCTGCGGGAAATAGTAGCGGCGGTCCTCCGGGAGCGTCAGCGTGCGCGCCGCCGCATCGAGCGCGAAGACGGAGGCAAGATACTCCAGGACATCGCCGCGGCGAGAGGATGCGGGCCGCGACGCGGTCGCAGTTCCCGTGTAGCCCGCCAGACGGCGCGCCGCCGACACCGCCCCCTCCACATCGGCTGCCGACCACGACGTGCCGCTCTCGCGCAGTCCGGCCAGCGCTGCAAACGTCCTCGCGCTCACCTGTGTCTCGTCGAGAACGCCGCTGTCGGCGCGGCCGGAGAGCGTGACCACGTCGAGCTCGACGCAGCGGGCGCGGCGGAGATACGGCTCGCTGCGGCCCGGAAACATCGTGCCGACGTCGGAAGTCTCCCCGCCGCACGTCGATGTGTACAACGCGTCGACGAGGCGTCCGTCGAAGGTCATCACCAGCCCGGCGGTCTCGCGAACCGCCTGATCGGTGAGCGGCTCTTCGCCGGAAAATCCTTTGTACGCCTGACACGCCGGCCCCGGACAGATGTCGAACCCTTCGCTCGCGAATTGTCCGAGGTTGCGGGCCGCGTACGTGCGGGCGGCGACTGCCTGTGCCTTCAGCGCTTCCAGCTCGTCGTAGATCTTCGATCCCATCTCGGCCGGCACCACGCCGCGGAGATAGTCCTCGAGATTGAGCTCGTTGATCACGTTGAGGAGCCCCCGCGCGTTGACGAGCACGCGCGCGGCAGTGCGATACGGCTTCTCGCCGATGGTGACGGTCTCGCCGCTCGCAGGCATGACCAGGATGGACGCGCTGCTGATCGTGTAGCGGTCACCTTCATCGTCGACGATCTCCAGGCGCTTCTCGAACGGCTGGTCCGACGGACGGCGGACGATGAGCATGCCCTTGCCGTAGCCGCGTTGCGTGAGCTGCTCGCGAAGCGGCTGCGCGGACTGCGTATCGGCGAAGTCGCCTGCCAGGATGCGATACATGCCTCCGTTCGAGGCCGACGGATCAAAGATCATGTCCACTCGTTGCCCCGCGTCGGTGCGGATGCGATCGGCGAGAGCCGTCGCACTCGGCCGATCCGAGATCGCCGCTACCTGCACGCCGTAACGGACGGCGGCATCGCGCAGCGGTGCGTTGACCGAGAAGCCGCGTCGAAGCGATGAAGGACCGGAATCGCTGACGATGAAATAGCCGTCCTTCACGCGCGGAAAGGTGACGCTCGGCTGATCACTCAGCATCCCCACGCGGATGCGCGGGTCGGCGATGATCTTTCCGGCCGCGGCCACAGGAGTGAGCGCGTTCGAGGAGCGCGCCGCCGCAGCGGGCGCGGGTTGCGGTGTGGCAGGCGGTGCGCTCGGCGGTGCTGAAGCGCACGCCGCGATCACCAACGCCGCCGAAAATGCGAGAGTTCGTTTCATCGGGTTCCCCTTTTGCCGCAAGGCGTTACTCCTGCGCATGGACCTTTTTGCCGTCTGCGCGCCGCGCAATCGGCAACAATCGCCGACGGCCGCACCGGCGCCTCGCCTACTTCCGCCGTGGAAAAGAAAAGCCCCGCTGGAGATCCAGCGGGGCTTCTCATTATCGCTTCGGCGCGATTATGGGATCATGAGACGGATCACCACACGGCGGTTGCGCAGACGGCCTTCCGCTGTGTTGTTGTCGCCCACCGGCTCGCGACCATCGCGGCCTTCCACGGTGATGCGCGAAGGATCGATGCCGTGGCGGCTGACCAGGTAGTCGCGGACCGCTTCGGCCCGACGACGATCGAGATCCGCATTCGGTCCGGTCGACTCCCGGTTATCGGTGTAGCCGATCACCAGTGCGGTCGATGTCGGCTCCTGCTTCATGCGGAGAGCCACGTCGTCGAGGATGGCCTTGGCGATGTTGGTCAGGCGCGCCGATCCGACTTCGAAGTGAATCTCGTCGGTGCGCAACTCCGTCGGTTGATGCGGCGGAACGACCGGAGGTGCCTCAGGCGGCGGAACCGGTGCCGGCGCAGGCGACGGCGGCGGAATCGGAGCGGGGGGCGGAGGAGGCGGAGGAGGCGGCGGCGCCAGGTGCATCGGCGCGAACGTCAGGCCTACCAGGCCCGTGAGACCGCAGTTTTCGAGCTCGGTGACACGGCATTCAGCATGGTCATTGCCGAATTTCGCGGCATTCCAGCGGAGGCCACCGTTCAGAGCCCAGCCGCTGGTTCCGAACCAGTGCCGGAGACCCGTGACCAGGAAGACCGGCGCTTTCGCCTTCACGTCCCCACCGGTGTAGAAGTCGGCGTTGACTTCGCTGATCCAGTTGGTCGACCAGCCGACAGGCACGTTCAGGCCGCCGTCGAGAGCAACGACGTTCGGGAGCTTGATGCTTCCGGTGTTGTAGGCCGGGAACGCCGGATTCTGGTCCGAGCTGCTGCGGTTGCCGACCATCGTGTAGGTCGCGGCCAGCGTTCCGATTCCTCGAGTCCAGTGCAGACCGAGGCCGAAGTTGGTCCCGCCGGTCGCAATTCCGCTCTTGTTCTCGCCGGTCGGGAGATCGGCGAACACGGAGAGAGCAACGCGCGACGGACTGCCGGGCGGCACCAGGCCGATCTTCGTCGCCAGGCGCACCGGGCCCATGCCGCTATCGCTGAAGCGGCCCTGGGTAAGCCAGCCGTTGACATAGCCGGCTCGGTCGCCCCCCTGACCCTCGAGGCGGTCCCACGGCACCATTGCCGAGACTTCCCAGCGGTCGGTCAGGCCGTAGCCGAGTGACGCGCTCAGCCGCCAGAGGTCATACCCCTGGTCGGTGTAGGAGCGGGCGGTTAACGGCCTGAGCGCCAGCGGGGCGGGAGCAGCCGAGAGGTTGTAACCCTGGTAATAAATGCTGAATGAGACGTCACCACGACGGAGCGTGTCGCCGGTGACGGTGGTGAACAGCCCAGTCTGCCCACTCGAGCTGGGAGCAACCAGATTGAGCTGATCGTCGCGAGTGATGGTGGTGGTCGTCTCGGTCGTCGTCTGAGCGACGAGAGCCGGCACCAGAAGCACACAACAGAGCGCGGGAATCAGAAACCGTTTCACTGAGCGCAACAAATCACACCTCCTAAAGCAAATAAGCACGGTCATCAGTACGCAACTATAATGGCCGCGCCTTACAAAACGTGTGCCACATACCGCGGCGGGCGTAATCGTAAACGCTTCGTCGACTTGACTTTATCATAGCAGCGGGCAGCGCGCGCCAGCGACCGCTGCAACAGGATCGAGAAACTCGAATGCGTTCAAGACTAACAACTGCAGTGCTGTCTGTCCTTTTCGCCGTCACACCGCACCTCGCCGGCCAGACTCCGCCCGAACCGGCGCCGCAGCAGACCCCGCCGCAGTCGCAGACAACCCCGCCCCCGAGCCCTCCTGATGCCACTACCCCGCCTCTCCCGCAGCAGACCACCGCTCAGGCTCCGCCAGCGGCTGCCCCCGCACAGACGCAGCCGTCCGCACCCGCCGCGAGCGCAACCGCGCAGGCCCAGCCGCCCGTCCTTTCGCGCGCCGCGAGCGCCGCATATGAGCGCCACGACGCTCTGCCGGCGGTGAACGTCTATCTGCCGGAGGGTCAGGCTTCGGTGCGCCTCCGGAAGTTGATCAAGAACGTGCTCTTCGAAAGTCAGATCGACTATCGGTTCGTCAATGGCGACATCAGCACCTACCTGCGGTACAAGTACTACGCTCGCAATTTCACTTATCGGATCGGCGTGTTCGACCAGATCGGGTTCCCCGACCTCGGCACCAGCTCGAAGCAGGAGTTCCAGCGCGTACGGGGAGGCCTGCTGCTGTTCGAGTTTCCGCGCGACTACGACCATCGTTACTATTGGCTGATCCAGGACGACCGCCTGACCTTCGGCAACGTGGCCGACGTCGACAACCGTAAGAACAACGTCTACACGAAGGTCGCTTATCAATACGGCACGCAATTCGACGATCGGCTCAACTCGATCGCCGGCGAGAGTCGCGGCCGGATCACGCCGGTCCTCACGGCGTTCCGCGATCTCGGTTCTCAGAGATTCAGCCTCGCCGGCGCGATCACGGAATCGGCGCACACCGGCACCGGCTCCTACAAATACACCAAGTTCGAAGGGGAAGCGCTGAAACGCTCCGACATCACCAGCACGTCCTTCGTGGTGACGCGCCTGCACGCCGGATTCTTCGTCGGGCGGGATCAGATCCGCTGTCTGCCAAACGACCCGACGCCGTGTCAGTACGACCCGACCGCCCGATACAGCATTCCGCTTTATGAGATGTTCCGCCTCGGCGAACGTGGGGCGCTCCGCTCGATCGGCGACAAGCCGGAATCGGAGGGCACTCACGAGATGCACCTGACCAACGAGTACTTCGTCCCGGTGTTCCGCAACCGCGACTTCCGCTCATGGCTCCTTCACTGGAACACGCTCTACGCCATCGGCTACGCCGGCCTTGGTTCGGTCGCGTTCGAGTTCCGCGACATCGCGAAAAGGAGCAACGACGTGGTCGATGCCGGGCTCGGCGCTGAGACAACGCTCACGTTCCGCGACTACGACGTCATCCTCAGCGTGATCTACGCGCACACGGTGCATGCACCCGACGCGCTCAAGGGGGGGAGAGTCCGCTTCATGATCCGCACGATGCGGTGAGCGGGGCGCACAGGGGACCAGGAGTGCGGGCGTCTCCGCCCGGCGCGATCCGGCTTCCCGCGCCGGATCGCTGGCTCGCGGACCGGATTGACGCCGTCGCCGCGCGCGGACGCCCGGCGACGGCGGGCGCGGACGCCCGCACTCCACAAAACCCGCTAACCGCTTCGAGCAAACAAAAACGAAAGGGCCGCTGGAGCGGCCCTTTCGTTCGTTTGCAGGAGTGCCTGTGTGTAGGAGTGTGGATGCCGCGTCAGATCACCGGAGATCGGCCTGAACCGATTTGACGCCGTAGATGTCGCGGATCAACCGTACGGCAAGATCTTTCTGGAGCTCTTCGTGGACCTGTCCGCCAAGGTGAACGACACCACCGCGTGAAGCGATGCGGAACTTGCAGTCGTCGAAGCTGCGGTCGAGAGAGAGGGCTCGCTCGGCAGCGCGCTCAATGACAGCGTCGTCGACCGGCTCGACCAGTTGCACGAGGTTGGCGACGCGGCGGAAGCCGTTCGCGGCCGCAAACGCCCCTGCCTGCTCGGCCTGAGCCTTGTCGGTGGCCCGCCCGCGGATGACGACGATGCCGCCGATCTCGACCACTCGCAGATCGTCGACCACGACCCCGCCACCGCGAAACATCTGCGTCAGATCGGTCGTCTGCGGCTGGTCGACGGCCTTGGCGGATGGGACGACGAGAAGCCACGCTGCGACTGCGGCTGCCACGATCGGTGCGGTCATGCGAGTCATTGTTATTTGCGCTCCTGGCCGCCTATACAGCACTGATCGTGCCAGCGATCTCGCATTCTGATTTTCTGTGATTTAGCAGAATTGCGGCGCAAATTTTACTACGGAGCTCACTCGCAAAACGTCTACGACTGTCGCGGCATCCTGATCCGGCTGGTGCATCGTTTGATGATGCTGGTAGACGCCCCAGACGAGGACGAGCAGGAGTCCCACGATGAGCAGAATCCCCAGGAGGGCACCAAGACGTCGAGCCATGACGAACGCGACAGCAACGGGAGTGCCATGAGGCAGCGAGTGGCGAGTAGGGGCCAGGGGATTGGTAGGAGGGGGGCCTGCAACCAGGTCGTTACGAGGTCGCGAGGTTGCCGGGCCGCGAGGTACGAGGCCGAGCTCAGGAGGGAACCCACCTCGGAACCCCGTAACCTCGCAACCCCGCAACCTTCGAATCGAGTGCCGTCCCCTTCTCGCCACTCGCTACTCGCTACTCGCTTCTACGGTGGGTAGCCCTCCGGGCCGACCCGGTAGAATAGAAAGAATGCCCCTCATCCATGTCCTTCCCTCCGAGCTCATCAACCAGATCGCGGCTGGAGAAGTCGTCGAGCGTCCCGCTTCGGTCGTCAAAGAGCTCGTCGAGAATGCCATCGATGCCGGCGCCCGCACCATCGATATCCTCCTCGAGAACGGCGGGAAGAAGCTCATCGAGATCCGCGACGACGGCTGCGGCATGTCCGAGCAGGACGCGCTGCTGGCCATCGAGCGCCACGCCACCTCGAAGATCCACGACTTCGGCGACCTCACCCGCGTGCGCACTCTCGGCTTTCGCGGCGAGGCGCTGCCCTCGATCGCCAGCGTCTCCCGCTTTACTCTGACGACCTGGGACGGGGAGAGCGAGCACGCCGTCGAGATCGACTTCGACCCGCTGACCGGGCAACGACAGCTGCGCCCCGCCGCACGCGACCGCGGCACCACCGTCGCCGTTCGCGAGCTCTTCGAGAACGTTCCCGCCCGCCGGAAGTTTCTCCGCAGCGGCGACGCCGAGTTCCGCTCCATCGTCACCGTGGTCTCCTCCTATGCTCTGCCTCTCCCCTCGCGCGCCTTCCGCCTCGAGCACAACGGCCGCGTCGTCCTCGACCTCGCGCCCGCTTCTTCGCTGCGCGAACGGGTCATCCAGATCGTCGGCAGCGAAGCCGACGATGCTCTCGTCGAGTTCGACCACCAGGTCGGCGAGGTGGTCGCCAGCGGGTTCGTCACGCGCGGCCTCCGCTTCGGAAGCCGTCGCAATCAATTCTTTTTCGTGAACGGGCGACTGGTGAAGGACCGCGTTCTGACGCATGCCGCCACGCGCGCGGCCGACGCATTCGACTTCGACGGCCATCCGGCCATCGTCCTGTTCGTCGATGTCCCGCCCGAGACCGTCGACGTCAATGTCCATCCGGCGAAGACGGAAGTGCGCTTCCGCGATTCCTCCCAGGTGCACGTCGCCGTCGAGCACGGGATCAAGCGCGCACTCGGCGGGGCCGAGGAAGGATCGGCGCTGCTGCAGTCCTCGATCGCCGCCGACGCGCCGGGTCCGGAAACGGGCGGGCCGAGTGGCATCATCACCCCTTCGCCGCTGCTCTTCGCACCGCAGCGGGTGGACTCACCCGCCCCGGCGACGGCGTTCACGGCGCTGTTCCGCCGAGATCCGGTCATCCAGCCGCCGCTCCGCGCGCAATCGGCGGCGCTCGCGGCCGCCCCCGCCGAGCCGGAGGCAGAAGCGGAATCCGGGTTGGGCGACCTGCAGGGCCGCGTCATCGGCCAGTACCGGATGAGCTACATCCTCCTCGACACGCCCGGCGGGTTGCGAATGGTCGACCAGCATGTGGCACACGAGCGCGTCCTCTACGACCGCTACTGGCAGCGCATCGAGAACCACACGCCCGCCACCCAGCACCTGCTCACGCCCATCCTCTACGACTGCGGCGCCGCCGAGTGCGCCACGCTGGAGTCGCACCTGGGCGAGCTGCGCGAGGTCGGCTTCGACATCGAGCGCTTCTCCGGCAACACCTTCGCCATCTCCGGCGTCCCTTCGGAGCTCGTCCAGAAGGAGACCGACGCCTTTCTGCGCAAATTGATCGACGCCTCGCTCGAGGAAAAATCGCCACACCTTCTGCGCGTCCGGGAGAAAGTCTGCGCCTCCCTCGCCTGTCAGGCCGCCATCAAGGTTCACCGGCCCCTCGGCGGGGAGGAGATGGCCCGCCTCGTCGCCGAGCTCCTCGCCTCATCGAATCCCTACGCTTGCCCCCACGGCCGCCCCATCATCGTCGACATCAAGCACCTCGACATCGAGAGGCACTTTCATCGGAAGTGATCAGTGATCAGGTGAGCCGGAACAACTAATCACTGATCACTGGCCACTGATCACTATGTGGAATCCTTTCGCAGCGCATCGAATCCCGGTGGCGAAGCTCGGCCGGCTCGGAGAGCGGCGAGCGGCCTGGTTCTATCGGCTGCGCGGCTACATGATCGTGGCGCGGAATGTTCGGCTGCGCGAAGGCGAGATCGATCTGGTGGCCCGCCGCGGCCGGACCATCGCCATCGTGGAAGTGAAGGCGCGGCAGACGCGCGAGGCGGGCGAAGGATTCGATGCCGTCGATCGCGCCAAGCGGGAGAAGCTCATCCAGCTCGGCGGGCGCTACGTCGCCGCGGCGCCTCCGGGTGTCATGCTCCGATACGACGTGCTATCGCTTTTCTGGACCGGGCGGCGGTTCGTGGTGACGCACTTCCCCGACGCCTTCCGGCCTGTCAGTGATCCACAACGGCCGTGGATATGGAGGGCGTGACCGGCGGCGGCGTTGCGCTGCGAAAAGAAAAAGGCCGCGGGAAGCGGCCTTCAGATCGGCTTCGGATTGGAGCGGGCAACCGGACTCGAACCGGCGACATCAACCTTGGCAAGGTTGCACTCTACCAACTGAGTTATGCCCGCGAACGGCGACGCGCATGGTAGTCAGCGCACTTCGGACGTGTCAAGCGCCGCATCGCAACTAACGGCACCTTCCGAGCGAGTATTCCGGAATGGCGAGCGTTCCCCTCCTCGCCACCCGCTGCCTTCAAGGCCGCTCCACCCGAATGCCGTAGGCATGGAGCTTCCGATAGAGGTTGGAGCGCTCCACGCCGAGGGCGTCGGCGGTGCGGCTGACGTTTCCAGCGAACTCGCGCAGCCGGCCGAGGATGTACTGCTTCTCGAACTCGTCGCGCGCTTCCTTGAGCGTCAGCTTGGAGTCGACGGTGACGGGACCGTCGGCGCGCGCCTCGAGATGCATGTCCTCAGCTTCGATGGTGTCGCCGGGAAGAAGGATGGCCAGGCGTTCGATGACGTTGCGCAGCTCCCGGACGTTTCCGGGCCAGTGGTACATCTTCAGCTTCGTGGCCGCGCCGGCCGAGAGCTTTTTCTTCGGCGCGCCGGTGTCGGCGGCGAAGCGCCGCAGAAAGTGCTCGGCCAGGAGGACCACGTCGTTGCCGCGGGCGCGCAGCGGCGGCACCTCGATGGGAAGGACGTTGAGCCGGTAGTACAGGTCGCTGCGGAAGGTCCCGCCGCTGATCTCGGCTTCCAGATCCTTGTTGGTCGCGGCGATGACGCGCGCGTCGACCCTGATGGTCTGCTGCCCGCCCACGCGCTGAAAGGTCTGCTCCTGCAGGACGCGCAATACCTTCGCCTGCGTCTTGACGCTCATGTCGCCGATCTCGTCGAGGAAGATCGTTCCGCCGTCGGCCAGCTCGAACTTTCCCTTCCGGTCGTCGATGGCGCCGGTGAAGGCCCCCTTCCGGTGGCCGAACAGCTCGGACTCGATCAGCTCGTCCGGAATGGCGGCGCAGTTCACGTCGATGAAGGCCTGCTCGGCGCGCGACGAGAGCCGGTGCAGCGTGCGCGCGACGATCTCCTTCCCGCTGCCGTTCTCGCCGGTGATCAGCACGCGGGTGGCCGTCGGAGCGGCGCTCCGGATCTGCTGGTCGAGTTTCTTCATGGCCTCGCTCTCACCGATGAGCAGCTCTTCGAGGGTGAAATGCCGGCGCAGATCGCGCACCTGGTCGCGGAGCTTCCGGTCGGCGAGCGCGTGATTGACGGTGAGAAGGACGCGCTCGAGCGAGAGCGGCTTTTCCAGGAAGTCGTATGCGCCCAGGCGGGTGGCGCGCACGGCCATGTCGATGTTGCCGTGTCCGGAGATGACGATCACGGGCGGCGCACCGGCGCCGTTGAGCCGCTCCAGGACGCTCAGCCCGTCGATGCCGGGCAGCCAGAGATCGAGGATCGCCAGATCGAACTCGTCCCGCGCAAAGTGCGCGATCGCTTCCTCTCCCGATTCGCAGAGCACCGCCCTGTGCCCCTCGTCCTCGAGGATCCCGGCCAGCGTCGATCGGATCGATGCTTCGTCGTCGATGATGAGAATTTTGGCCATAGAGAAGAGTTGCTAAGTTGCTCAGTTACTCAGTTGCTCAGTTGGAAACCTGGGCAACTGAGCAACTGAGTAACTTCACGCCGGCAATTCAATCTCGAACCTCGTCCCTCTCGGGTGATTGTCGTGAACGGAAATGTGGCCTTCGTGGTCGCGGACGATCCGATGCACGATCGCCAGGCCCAGGCCGGTGCCGCGCTGCTTGGTGGAGAAGTACGGCAGAAAGAGGCGCTCCTTGTCCGAGTCGGGAACTCCGCGGCCCGGATCTGCGACCTCGATGATGACCCGCTGCGCCCTGCGGCGCGCCGACACCTTGATCTCGCCGGCGTCGGTGGCCTCGACGGCATTCTTCAGGAGATTGCCGACGGCTCTGCGGATCTGTTCCGGGTCCATCAGAAGCGAGATGTCGGGATCGGCGGCGACGGTGACGGTCACGCCGGGCTTGACGCCGCTGTAGAGGCTGGCCGCCTGCTGCAAGGTGTCGGCGAGCGGCGCGTGGCGCACGTGGACGGCCGGCATACGGGCGAAGCGCGAGAACTCGTCGACCATCCGCTTCATCTGGCTGACTTCGGCGACGATGGTCTTGCAGCCTTCCTCGATGGCGGGCTCCCCGGCGCCGAATTTCTTCGCCATCCGCTCGGCAGACAACTGGATCGGCGTGAGCGGGTTCTTGATCTCGTGGGCGATGCGCCGCGCCGCCTCGTTCCATGCCGCCAGCTTCTGCGCCTGAACGAGCTGGGTCGAATCCTCCATGGCCAGCACCCAGCCGTGCTGCTGTTCGGCAGCGCCGAGACGTGCCACGGAAAGCTCCAGGTAACGCAGCTCGCCGCGGCGCACGAGGGAGACTTCCCGCGTGCGCGCTCCGCGCGCCGTCAGGTCCCGGAGTGCCGGCGCCAGCGGGGCCAGCTCGCCGGCGAACAGCTCCCGGAGATCGCTCCGCGGCTCGGGCGCTTCGATGTCGAGCATCTGCATGGCCGCCCGATTGATGCTCAGCAGGTGATAGTCCTCGCCGAAGGCGATGATGCCGGTGGCCACGCTCTCGAGCACCGTGAACATGAACGCGCGCTCGGCGTCCAGGCGATAGTTCGTGTCGGTCAACGCCAGACGCTGCTGCGCGATCTGCGTCGACATCTGGTTGAACGAATCGATCAGCCGCCCCACTTCGTCTGTCGCGGCGATCTCCACCCGATGCCCGTAGCCCCCTTCGGCCAGCGTTGCCGTCGCCTCCGCCAGCGCCTTGATGGGGATGGTGATCCGGCGGGAGGCGTAGATCGAGGTCCACAGCGTGCCGAAGAGAATGGCCAGGGTCACGGCGAGAAACAGCGACGTCTGCGACGCCTTCAGCGTCTGGCGCTGCGAGTCGAGCTGCTGGAAATTTTCGTGTGCGATGATCGACTCGGCGATCATCCGGCTCATGGTGTTCGGGATGAACACTCCGGCGATGGCGGCGTAGGGACCTCCGTCGATGCGCGTGGCGCTGCGAATCCAGTTGCCGCTCGTCCCCACGTCGATCTTGATCGCGCTCCCCTTCTCCTGAACGTCGTCGAAAAAGCGGGGAGGCGGCTCGGAGATCTCCTGAATCGGCGCGCGCGGATCGGCGATGAGCTTCACCAGGTTGCCGCTGCGGTAGACGCCCACCATGTTCACGTCGTGGTAGTCGCGGACGTGCAGCAGGACCGAATCCATCTTCGTGCCGTCGGCGATGTCGGGGTTCGCCGCAATCTCGCGCGCGGCGCTCATGGCCACCGAAGCCGACTGGTCCTGCGCCATCTGGGCGATCGATTTGCTGTTCTGCAGAATGGTTCGCACCGGCGTGTTGAACCACCGGTCGATGGAGACGCGGAGGAGGTCGGTGGCCACGACGAACAGAATGATCACCGGCAGCAGCGACGTGGCCACATACGTCACCACCAGCTTGGTGCGGAAGCGCGAACCGATGATGCCTCGCTGCCGCTCCAGGACGAGCTTGACGATGCCGCGCAGGAGCACGAACAGAATGCCCAGGATCAGCAGGACATTGATGTTCATCAGGACGAACAGGAGGATCTGGCTGCTGAGCGCCTCCGGTGAAAGGTCCTTCGCCCGCTGGACCACGTAATAGACGAGGCTCGTCGCCGCCAGGACGAGCAGCGGCACGGTGACGAGGACCCGCGGATCCTTCCGGTAGCGAAGGACAATGTCGCGAGCGCTCACGGCTTGGCCTCAGGCGGCGAGGTGACGCGTGCCGCACGCCAGTGCGTCGAGATCTGCCACGGCACGACATAGAGCAGAAATGCCCGCTCGAAGTCGGCCTTCACTCGCACCTTCAGCTTGTAGGGGCGACGGTTGGCGATCTCGAAAAGGTTCGGCTCGTCGACGCTCGTCATCCGCCTCTCGAGCGTCTCCAGATCCGTCAGCGTCTCGGAACGAACGAGCTTGCGGTCGCGCCGGTAGTTCAGCAGGTATTCGCGCGTGACGGAATTGAACGTCGCGATCACTTCGATCCGCGAGCGGGCGATGCCTTCGTCGAACCAGTTCGGCCGGTCGCGGAAAATCTCCACGACGTACGTGAAACTCGTCGGAAGTCCACTCTGCAACGCCTGAACGGTCTTGCCAGCGGTGAACGCATTCGCCAGCTCGAAGCGAACGCTGACCCGACCTTCGGCGGCAATCGCCGAGAGATTCTCGATCCTCGGCTGCGCGACGGCGCTGCCTGCGCAGAGGGCGAAAACGAGCGGGAGGACGAGCGAAGATCTCACGGGTGTGGCTTTTTTACCACACTCCGGGCATCTTGTGCTGTACCAAATTCCGCGAGACCGGTTACGCGAAGCTCGGCTGAGCCATCGCCGGATGTCGCTGTTCGTCCTCCGCCTCGGCGGCGGCAATGATCTTCTCGACGAACCGCGAGTGCAGCGCGTGGCCGGCCCTGTTGGCCGTGATCTCGCCGACGATCGGACGCCCGATCAGCGCGAGATCGCCGATCAGGTCGAGCACCTTGTGGCGGGCGAACTCATCGCGATACCGGAGCGGCCCGTTGATCACGCCACGATCATCGAGGACGATGGCATTGTCCACCGACCCTCCGCGCGCCAGTCCGGCGGCACGAAGCTGCTCGACGTCCCGGACGAATCCGAACGTCCGCGCGCCAGCGATCTTCTTCGCGAAACTCTCGTGTGCGAAATCGAAGTGAACAGACTGACGCCCGATGGCGGGGTGGTCGAAGTCGATCCGATACTTGATGACGAGCCGGTTTGACGGGGTAACGCGGATGCTCTTCTGTCCTTCCACCAGCTCGATCGGGTGTTTGATCCTGAGCACCGGCACCTCGACAGCAAGTGGGCGGACGCCGGCCGCGTCGATGAGATGAACGAACGGAAGCGCGCTGCCGTCGACGATGGGAACTTCCGGACCGTCGATCTGAATGTCGAGGTCGGTGATTCCAAATGCGACCACGGCGGAGAGCAGATGCTCGACCGTGCCGACTGAGACGTCGTCCCTGCCGACGGTCGTCGCGTAATCGAACGCAGTGATGGAAGCCTGCAGCGCGGGGATCCGCAACCCGTCGAGGTCGGCGCGAACAAAGGTGATGCCGCTGCCGGCCGAAGCGGGGCGGAGCTCGACCTTCGTATAGATTCCCGAGTGAAGGCCGATTCCGCTGATGCTGACTTTGGTGTTGACGGTCTTCCGTTGGACAAACATTTCGTTTCTTACTGGAGCAGGGGCGGTGCCACGTACGGCTGAGGCCGTAATTGAGGTCTTAAGTCACAGCAAAGCCTCGACTTAAGTCCTTGGTCCGCCTCGGAGGTTCGAACGCTTTGTGTCCCACCACGACGTCATGTGTGTTGCGGATTAGCCACATGGTGCTCGGTGCTCGGTGCTCGGAGTCGGAGGTCGGGGGCGAGAGCGTCCCCTCCGAGCACCGAGCACCGACCACCGACCCAGGTTCCGGATCATCTGGTCCACGTCTTGACGGCAGCGGCGGTTTCGCGATCGGCCTCGCGGCGCTTCTCGGTCTCTCGTTTGTCGTAGAGTTTCTTGCCGCGCACCACAGCGATCTCGACCTTCACGTGGTTGCCTTTGAAGTACAGCCGCAACGGGACCACGGTCAGCCCTTTTTCGACGACTTGCGCTTCGAGCTTCTCGATCTCGCGTTTGTGCAGGAGGAGCCTGCGCGTCCTCTCCGGCTCGTGGTTCTCCCGGTTCCCATGCGTGTAGGGAGAGATGTGCGTGCCGAAGAGGAACGCCTGTCTTCCCTTGAAAGTCACGTAGCTGTCCTTGAGGTTGGCGCGGCCGTCGCGGAGCGATTTGACCTCCGTGCCGGTGAGCTCGATGCCGGCCTCGATCTTCTGCAGAACGAAGTACTCGTGCAGCGCCCTCCGATTCGAGGCGATGAGCTTCTCTCCGGTCGTCTTCTGCGTGGCCATGGGGAGGGGCATTCTAACGACAGCGAGTAGCGAGTAGCGAGTAGCGGGTAGGCGTGCCGCCACTGGCGAGGCCGCAACCTCGCGACCCGGTGACCCGGTGACCCGGTGACCCAGCTCCTACTCGCTACTCGCCACTCGCTACTCGCTGTTATAAAGTCCATCCCCATGGCCTGGTTCCGCAAAGAGAAAAAGCCGAAGGAGCCGAGCGACAAACAGGTCGCCATTCCGGAGGGTCTCTGGCTGAAATGTGACGAGTGCAAAGAGATCGTCTACCGGAAGGAAGTCGAGCAGAACCTGTCGGTCTGTCCCAAGTGCGGGTATCACTTCCGGATCGACGCGCGCGAGCGGCTCCAGATGCTGTTCGACGACGGCGCCTACAAGGAATTCGCGACGAACATCCGCTCAGGCGATCCGCTCGAGTTCCGCGACACCAAGCGGTACCGCGACCGCCTGAAGGTTTACGAGCAGCGGGTCGGAAAAGGGGACGCAGTTCTCTGCGCCGAGGGGAAGCTGGACGGGCTGAACGTCGTCATCTGCGCCATGGAGTACGCCTTCATGGGGGGATCGATGGGCTCTGTGGTCGGCGAGAAGCTCACCCTGGCCATCGAGCGCTGCCTCGACAAGAAGGAACCGCTGATCATCGTCTCGGCGTCCGGCGGAGCCCGGATGCAGGAGGGGATCCTCTCGCTGATGCAGATGGCGAAGATCTCCGCCGCCCTGGCGCAGCTGGCCGCGGCGGGATTGCCGTACATCTCGATCATGACCGATCCGACCACCGGCGGGGTGACGGCCTCTTACGCGATGCTGGGCGACCTGAACATCGCCGAGCCGAAGGCGCTGATCGGATTCGCCGGGCCACGCGTCATCGAGCAGACCATTCGTCAGACGCTACCCGAAGGCTTCCAGCGTGCCGAGTTCCTCCTCGAGCACGGGATGGTCGACCTGATCACCGCCCGGGCGAACATGAAGCCGACCGTCGCCCGCTTCCTGCATATGTTCCTCAAGAAATAGGGCCGGAGTCACGAGGTTCGAGGTTTCGAGGTCACGGGGTGGGCGAAGCACGAATTCACCTCGCAAGCTCGCAACGTGCACCTCGGAGCCTCCGACAACCGCGCACCTCGTGACCTCGCAACCTCGTGACCCCGTGACCTCAGTTACTCACGACTCAGCACTCAGGACTCAGGACTCAGGACTTGCCAACGGCGCTCGCCTACCTCGACTTCCTCCAGGGCAGCGGCATCCGACCAGGGCTGTCGCGCATCCGCGCGCTTCTGCGGGAGCTGGGGCGGCCTGAACGGGCCTATCGCTCCATCATCGTGGCCGGAACCAACGGCAAGGGATCGACGTCCGCAACGCTGGCGTCGATTCTCCTCGCCTCCGGCTACCGCACCGGTCTCTACACCTCGCCCCACCTGGTCGACGTGCGCGAGCGGTGGAACATCGGCGGAGCGATGATCGACGACGCCCTCCTGGAACGCTCGGTCGCTCAGCTGCGCGCTGCGGCCGATGCCATCGGCATCGTCCCGACGTACTTCGAGGCCATGACCCTCATCGCCTTCATCGCCTTCGGTCTGGCGGAGTGCGAAGTGGCCGTGCTGGAAGTCGGCATGGGAGGACGCCTGGATGCCACCAACGTCGTCTACCCGATCGCCTCCGTCATCACTCCCGTCGGCTTCGATCACACCGAGTACCTCGGCCACACGCTGGGGAAGATCGCTGCCGAGAAGGGAGGCATCATCCACCGTGGTGCGATCGTGCTCACGTCGAACGACGATGCGCACGTCGTTTCCGTGCTGCGCCGGCGCGCCGAAAAGTTCGGCGATCCCTTTCACGTCGTGACCGGCGAGCACGAGACACCGCTGCGCGGGCCGTTTCAGCGGCGCAACGCTGCTCTGGCAGTGCGCACGGCCGAAGAGCTGGCCTCGCTGCTGCCGCGAGTCACGCCGCAGTCGATCGAGCGCGGCGTTGCGGCAACGCGGTGGCGGGGACGCCTGGAGAAACTTCGCCGCCGCGGTAAAGAGATCTGGATCGACGGCTGTCACAACTCCCATGCCATCGCCGCCGTCGCGCCGTTCATCGCTGCGACCCTCCCGAAACCGCGGGTGCTCGTCTTCGGAATCATGGCCGACAAGGACGTCGATGAGGTCGCTGCTTCGCTCTTCCCGCTGTTCGACCGGGTGATCACGACCGAGCCGTTTCCGCCGCGCTCCGTCTCCGCCGGCATACTCGCCGAAAAAGTGCGGCAGATGGGTCTTCCAGCGGAGGCCGAACCCGATCCGGAGCGCGCCTTCGAGCGGGCAGTGCAGTCGCCGGAAAAGACGATTTTCGTCGGCGGCTCGCTCTACCTGGCCGGCGCTGCGATCGCATACTTCGACACGGTTTCGCAGTAGTAAGATGCGCTGCCATACAGGAGAGCCGCCATGTCCACGATCAAAGAAGAACACGCCGCCGTCGGCCACGAGTTTCTCGACCGGACCATCGCCGAAGTCGACCCGCAGATTGCCGACGCCATCGCGCTGGAAACGAAGCGCCAGAACGACACCCTCGAGCTGATCGCATCCGAAAACCACGTCTCCCGCGCCGTGCTGACTGCGGCGGGCTCGGTCTTCACCAACAAGTACGCCGAAGGCTATCCGGGAAAGCGCTACTACGGCGGCTGCGGGCCGACCGACATCGTCGAGAGCATCGCCATCGAGCGCGCCAAAGAACTGTTCGGAGCCGAGCACGCCAACGTGCAGCCACACTCCGGATCTCAGGCGAACATGTCGGTGTATTTCACCGTCCTCAAGCCCGGCGACACGATCATGGGTATGGACCTGGCGCACGGCGGCCACCTCACCCACGGCCACCCGCTTTCATACAGCGGCCGCGATTTCAAGGTGGTGGCCTACCACGTGCGGCAGGACAACGAGATGATCGACTACGACGAGATGGAGCGGCTCGCTCTGGAGCACAAGCCGCGGCTGATCATCTGCGGCGCCTCGGCGTACTCGCGGATCATCGATTTCAAAC